>JBDGYO010000505.1:0-7764 GCA_039584015.1 Gemmatimonadota bacterium
ACGGCTGCCCGTCGTGCACCAGCACGTCCTCGGGCTTGATGTCACGGTGGATCACCCCGTGGCGGTGCGCGTAGTCCAGCGCGGCCGCCACGCTACGCGTGATCTCGACCGCTTCGTCGATCCCCAGCTGCTTCTCGCGGTCGATCTTCTGCCGCAACGTCTCACCCTCCACGTACGGCATCACGTAGTAGAGGAACGAGTCGGCCTCGCCCGAGTCGTGCAGCGGCAGGATGTGGGGGTGCTGCAGGTTGGCGGTGACCTTGATCTCCTGGAGGAACCGCTCGGCGCCGATCACGGCGGCCAGCTCAGGCCGCAGCACCTTGAGCGCCACTTTGCGGTCGTGCTTCACGTCATGGGCCAGGTACACGGTCGCCATGCCGCCCTCACCGAGCTCGCGCTCGATGACGTAACGCTCGGCCAGCGCCGTCTTCAGTTGCCCGGTGATCCCCACTAACCGTCTCCTTCGCGCATCAGCGCCTCGAACCGAGAGTGGCCCTCCAACGGACGCCAGATCGGGTTGGCGCGCAGATAGGGACGCGACACCTGCGACGGCATCGCGAGCAACTGCTCGAGCAGCTCCACGGCGGCGTCATAGTCGCCGAGGATCGTGTACATCTGCGCCGCGCTGCTCACCATCACGGGTCCCTCCAGCGCATCGCGGCTCACGGAGGTCCCCTCCATCGCAAGCTCCATGGTCCTGACGGCGTCATCGCGCCGCCCGAGGTGCGCGTAGGTGAGGGCGAGATGACGAGCGATGGTGGAGGTCGGAACCTGGTTGCCGAAGCGCGGAGCCGCGGCAAGTGCCTCCGCCAACACGACGCGCGACGAGTCGAAGTGCGCCATGGCCACCGCCGGCTCACCGTCGAGCTTGGCGAGCCACCCCTGCACCAGGTGGTAGTACTGGGTGTTGCCGCTGTACGACCCGGCCGGCAGCCGCTTCAGATCCGCCCGCAGCGCTTCCGAAAGCACGGGCAGCAACTCGATGAACAGCACCGCGTTCACCCCGCTCACGATTCCAGCCGGGCTCGCTACCTCGAAGGCCCGCGTCAGCCAACGTGGCGCCAGCGACAGGAACCGCTTGTTCCACCGGTCCGCCTCTTCGTACTGCCGCAGCACCAGGTAGGTGTACGCGACCTCCCAGTTGATCACCGGCGCGAGCGGGTCCAGCTCCTCGACGACCTTGTGGTAGTTCTCGAGCGTCTCTTGCCACTTCCCCTGGCGGCGGCGTACCGCCCCAATCGTGGCGTAGAGGTCGGAGTTGTTCGGCTGAAGCGACCTGGCGATCTCCAGGTGTTCGATGGCCAGGTCGTAGCGCCCCTCGCCGTGATAGTAGTAATCGCCAGCCGCGAACCGGACCTGGGACGAGTTGGAGTCGAGCGCCAGGGCGCGATCCACCTCGTCCCGCGCCATCTCGAGCCGGGTAATGCTGGGGTCGTAGCCGAACCAGAACTTCCACGTGTGGGTGAACGCCAGCGCGGCGTGTGCATCGGCATAATCGGGATCGAGCAGCAGTGCCTGCTCGTACATGTTCGACGCCGCCAGCAAGTCCTCCTGGGAATAGCTCACCCGTTCGAAGCTCTTGCCCCGCAGGTAGTAGTCGTAGGCTTCGACGCTCTGCGTGGGTCGCTCAGCGTCACCGTCGCCGGCGCCGGATGCGAGCAGCGTCACTCCCATGGCGGCCGCTACCTGCCCCGCGATCTCCGCCTGGACGTCGAACACGTCCTCCAGCACCGCGTCATAGCGGTCGCTCCACAGATGTGTGTCGTCATCCACGCGGATGAGCTGCGGCGTCACGCGCACGCGACTGGCACCGCCTGTGCGTTGCCAACGCACGGTGCCCTCCAGCACGTATTGCACGCCGAGCTCCTCACCCACCTGGCGCAGCGGCTTGTCGCTGTCCTTGTACTTCATCGCGCTGGTGCGCGAGATCACGCCCAACGCCTCGATCTCGCCTAGGCGGCTCGTGATCTCCTCCACCATCCCGTCGGTGAAGTACTGATCGTCGGAGGAGCCCAGGTTCTCGAACGGCAACACCGCCAGCATGGGCCGGTCGGGACCGTCTGGCGCCGCACCGCCGGATGTCGAGCGCAGCGCCACTGCGGAAATTACGATCGCCGCGGCCACGGCCATGCCGCCGACGACGAGCGGGATCCGCGAAGGCCTGGCCGGGGCTCGCGGGGCCGCGCCGCTGGAGGTCGCGCGTGACGTGCCGATCGCGGAAAGGGCCTGCTTGAACTCGTCACTGCTCGAGAACCGGTCCACCGGCAGACGCGCCGCCGCCCTCGCCACGGCCAGCTCCAGCGCATCGGGCACCGTATCGCGCACGGTACCCAGCTTGGGCAGGGGCTCGGTGAAGCGCTTGGCGATGACCGCCTGCACGGTCGGTCCGGTGTAGGGCGGCTCGCCGGCCAGCATCTCGAACAGCACGCAGCCGAGCGCGTAGATGTCGCTGCGGCCATCCACCTTCTCTTCCCCCGATGCCTGCTCCGGGCTCATGTACGACGGCGTTCCCACCGCCAGCCCCGTCTCGGTGAGCCGGTCGCCGCCCGCCGCACTCAGCGCCCGCGCAATCCCGAAGTCGGCTACCACTGCATGGCCCGCCGACAGCATGATGTTCTCGGGCTTGATGTCGCGGTGGATCACGCCGCGCTCATGCGCGAAGCTCAGGGCATCCGCTACTTCCCACGCGATCGTGACCGCCTCCTCGATCGGCAGCTGGCCTTCCCGCTCCAGCTTCTCGCGCAGCGACTCCCCCTCCACGTACGGCATCACGTAGTAGAGGAAGCCGTCGGCCTCGCCCGTCGGCCTCGCCCGAATCGAACACCGTGAGGATGTGGGGATGGGTGAGCTGCGCCGCGGTCTCGATCTCACGCACGAAGCGCTCGCCACCGAGCGAAGCCGCGATGTCCGGCCGCATCACCTTGATCGCCACCGGCCGGTGGTGCTTGAGGTCCTCGGCGAGATAGACGGTGGCCATGGCGCCCGCCCCGAGCTCGCGCTCGATGCGGTAGCTGTCGGCGAGAGCCGCGGTCAGGCGCTGCAGGGCGTCGGACACGCTAGCTCACCGTATCGGGTTTGATGGTCCGCCCGATGATGATCGTGACGTTGTCGCTGCCGCCGTCGTCGAGCGCGTCCTGCAGCAACTCCTCGCACGTCTGCTTCGCGCTCTTCAGGTTGGCGAGTCGCTGTTCGATGCGCTCGTCCGACACGTGCTTGGTGAGTCCGTCGCTGCACAGCAGCACGACGGTTCCCCAGTCGCGCGTGACGCGCGTGACGACCGGCGCGGCTTGGTGCCCCCCGATGGCACTGGACAGCACGTGCGCCCAGCGACTGCTGTGCGCACCCGTGCGCGTCATGACACCTTGATCTACGAGGTCCTGCGCCATCGTCTGGTCGCGCGAGATCTGGGTCATGTGGCCATCCCGGTACATGTAGGCACGGCTGTCTCCCACCTGCAGCAGGTAGGCGTGCGGCCAAAGGCCCAGCCACAGCGTGAGCGTGGTGCCGTACTGCTTGCGGTCGGGGTCCAGCTCGGCGCGCTTGAGCAGATTCATGTGGGCTTTCAGCGCGGCATCCGTCAGAACATCGGTGAAAGCGTCGGAGTCTGCGGCGTCTGACGCATAGAAGGCCGCGGTGCTGCGCCCCACGTACTGCGCGATATTCTGCACTGCCGCCCGGCTCGCCTCCTCACCTCCACCGCCCTTGCCCACGCCGTCGGCCACCATGGCCACCGACGCCAGACGCTCCGGCTCCACGGCCAGCGTCGCCTCCGCGGGAAGGCTGGTGTGGTCCACTTCCATCCGTTTGCACAGGGAGCCAATCAGGAAGTGATCCTGGTTCTCCTTCCTGACCTTGCCGACGTGCGTGAGCCCGTGGACGTCGATGTCCTGGTCGCGGGGCTTGCGGGGCGGCTCCTCGGCCATATGCGTCGTGTTCTCAGGCACGCTAGTTGCCTACTCGCTCGACCAGCTCGTCGAGCCAGTTCTCCACCACGACCAAGTCGCCCGCTTCGCCCACGGCCCTGAAGCGGATCATGACGAACCGTTCGCCGTCGGGCGTGACGTCGTACTGCGGGTGGAACGCGTAGCTGTAGTAGTCTGAGGTCTCGAACAGGATGCGGTGCTGCCCCACCATGAACGTCGGACTGGTCTGCACTTCCGACGACATGAGCTCGTCCGATGCGTTCTTGTAGAACAGCTCGCGGCCGTTGCGTTGCGCGACCACACTGGCTCCGATGCGCCTGCGGTCGATACCTGCCAGCGCCCGTCGTCCACGTTGGGGAAGGGGCGCACGTACAGCTCCCACCGCCCGGATTCGTCCGTCAGATAGGCCAGCCACTTCCCGTCCGGAGAGAGCGCGGGAGAGTGCTCGTTGATGTTGGGGTCGGCGATGAGCGGAACGGCACTCGTATCTCCGCGCGTACGGCGCGCACGGATGTCGAGGGAGTTGATGCGCCCGGTGCGATAGACCAGCCACTCCCCGTCGGGCGAGTACTCGGCCTGATTGACCGGCTGCTCCGGCCGCACGAGCACTGGCTCCGCCTGCCCCACGCCGTCGGCGCGCCGGCGGTACAGGTCACGTGTCTCGCCCCGCTCGGTCACGAACAGCACCCAGCGGCCGTCGCGGCTCCACCACGGACGGTGGTCTGCCCCTTGGGGAAAGGTGAGCCGCGAGAGAGGTCCGGTATCCAGCTGCTTGACCCAGAGATCGCGACCGGCATCTCCGATGATCGATACGGCGAGCCGCGAACCGTCGGGCGATAGGGCCGGTGTATAGAACTCACCCACCCAGCCCGGATCTACGGGCGCGTGTCGCCCGTCGCGGTCCACCCACACCATCTCGTTGGGATCTTCGGAAACGCCGCCCGTTACATACATCAACGTGCCGCTCTCCGACAAAGTGAGATCGACGGATCCCACCAGCCGCAAAGCAATTCCGTCGGTGAGCGCCACGGAGGGTCCCGTGAGCTCGAGTCGTTCTTCATCGAACGGCGCTGCCATCAGCGATCCGTCGGAGGTCACGTACACCAGGTGGCCGGTGGGTGCATATCGCGCGGCAACGCCATGCGCGAGTATCCGGTGTGCACCCGTGGCCAGGTCCAGGACCGCGATATCCTGTTGCTCGAGCGCGGTCGGAGCATCGTGCGAAACCGTGAACAGGATCCCCTTCCCAGCGGGAAGCGCCTCAGGCCAGTGATGACTCTGTTCTGCAGTGTCAATGACGCTCGCGGGTTCCACGGCGCCTCCGGTCGCCAATACCCGTATGAGCGGGCTCCCGCCCGGACCATCCGCATAGATGAACCCGTCCGGGGCCCAGGTCGCGCCGATGAGAGCCACAGCAGTGTCCGCAATGGTGATCGGAGGGCCGCCTCCCAGCGAGGCTATCTTGATGGTCGAGGGCCCGCCGGTGAAGAACCCCACATGGCCGCCGTCCGGTGAGAAGAACGGCGAGAACGCCCCCTCCGTGCCCGGCAACGGCCGGCCGTCGAGTTGGCTCCGCTCCCGCACCCACAGCTGTGCCGCCCCCGATTCGCTCGGCCCCACGTACACGAGACGCGAGCCGTCGGGCGAGAGCGCGATGCGTGTCCCGAATCGCGGGATCAGCCGCTCCTCTTCGGGCAACGCCATGCTGTAGCGCAGCACCGGCCGGGGATCCTCGGGCCGCGGTCGCAGCCAACCGATCAGCGCCGCAACCACGACCACGCCGGTCACGGCGGGCCACAGGTAGCGGCGGGAAGGCTTGCCGAAGGCTTCAGGCCCTGCCGCCGCTGCCACTGACGGCACGGTGAAAGAAGTGTTGACGAGCGCCTCGGAGAACTGCGCGGCGCTGCCGAATCGATCGGCCGGCTGGAGCCTTCTCGGTGATGACCTTGGCCACGATGGCCTGGGCCGTGTTGCCCATGTAGGGCGGATCGCCGGCCAGCATCTCGTACAGCATCGCGCCCAACGAGTACACGTCACTGCGCGCGTCCAGCTCCCGGTCGCCCATCGCCTGCTCGGGACTCATGTAGTGCGGCGTGCCGATCGAGAGGCCCGTCTCGGTGAGGCGCGTGCCGCCGGCGTGCGACACCGCGAGCGCGATGCCGAAGTCCGCGATCAACGGCTGCCCGTCGTGCATCAGCACGTTCTCGGGCTTGATGTCGCGGTGGATCACTCCCTTGCGGTGCGCGTAGTCTAGCGCGGCGGCGACGCTGCGCGTGATCTCGACGGCATCATTGATGGAGAGCTGCTTTTCGCGGTCGATCGTGTCCCGCAGCGTCTCGCCTTCCACGTAGGGCATGACGTAGTAGAGGAACGTGTCGGCCTCGCCGGAATCATGCAGCGGCAGGATGTGCGGGTGCTGCAGGTTGGCCGTGACCTCGATCTCCTTGAGGAACCGCTCCGCACCGATCACCGCCGCCAACTCCGGCCGAAGGACCTTGAGCGCCACCTTGCGGTTGTGCTTCACGTCGTGCGCGAGGTAGACCGTGGCCATCCCGCCCGCGCCGAGCTCCTGCTCGATGACGTAGCGGTCGGCCAGTGCCGTCTTCAGCTGTTGGGTGATTTCGGGCATGTCAGTTGCCGACCCTCTCCTTCAGCTCTACGAACCAGTTCTGCACCACGACCAGATCGCCCGACACGTCGGGCGAGCCAGGGCGCTGTAGCATCACGAAGCGCCCGTCCGGAGCCACGTCGTACAGCCGGTTGCGCTGATTGCGCTCGTAGTTGTTCTGCGGCGGCAGGTTGAACAGGATCTCTTGGGCGGCGGCGCTGGGCCCGCGCTGCATGTCGGCCACCTCCATCGACTGCCCGTCCAGGCTGCGGAAGAACAACTCACTCCCATCATGACTCCACGCCGGCTCGATGCCGCCGTCGGTCGAGATCTGCCACTTGCCGTCGGCCGTGTTGGGGAAGGGCCGCACGTACACCTCCGGCTGCCCCGACTCGTCAGACACATAGGCCAGCCACCGTCCATCGGGAGAGAGAGCCGGCTCGTATTCGTCGAACGCACCGGCCACGACCGGAGTGGGAACGCTGTCCACCCCAACGCGCATGGCCAGGATGTCGTCGGTGCCGGGTGGGCCGTCCACGCTGACCAGCAACCACTGTCCGTCGCGCGACCACTCCGTCACCCAGATGTCCCGCTCAAGATCGAGCAGCAGCTCCTCGGGCCCAGTCCCATCGGCCCGCTTGATCCAGGTGTTCCACTCGCCGTCGCGCAGCGAGCCGAAACTGATCGACCGACCGTCGGGCGTCCACGCCGGGTAGCCGTTGTAGTCGCCCTCGAACGTGAGGCGGGACAGAGGCCCCTGGTCAAGCTGCTTCACCCACACGTCGGCGCGCTCGGCGGTCTCGATCACGACCGCCAGGCGCGTGCCATCCGGCGAAAGGGCAATCCCCTCGAACTCGATGTCACGCACCCAGTCGGGATCTATCTTCCGGGCCTGCCCCGAGCGGGTGATCCAAGCCGGCTCCTCCGGCGCGTTGAAGCTCAGGGTGGTGTAGACCAGCGTCCCGTTTTCGGACAACGACATGTCGGTAATGCCGGCCACCCGGACGTCCATGCCCTCCAACAGCGCAGTGGGTCGCCCGGTGAGCGTGAGTCCGCGCTCATCGATCGGGACCGCCATGAGCGTGCCCTCCTGCGTCGCGTACACGAGATGCCCCGACTCAGCGAAGAGCCCTTGGGCTCCCGCCACGGACGCCTGCGACGACCCCGTCTCGAGATCGAACACCTGGACTTGCAGCTCGCGCGTGCGGACCGCGCCCTGGGCCTGTTGCGTCT
>JBDGYO010000506.1:0-2093 GCA_039584015.1 Gemmatimonadota bacterium
CTCGTCCTCGACTCGGCGGCGCTCGGTGATGTTGATCGCCGTGCCCACGAGGCACTGCCTGCCGCCCACCGAGGTGCGCAGCGCGGTGAACACGTACGGAATCCGGCTCCCGTCCTTGCCGACGAGATGCGCCTCGACGGTGGCATAGCCGGCGGCGAAGACCTCCCGCAGGCCCCGCTCGACGTTCTCCCGATCGGCTTCGGGGAAGAAGTCCATGGGGCTCATGCCCATGAGCTCTTCTTCGGTGTAGCCTGTGAACTTGAGCAGGTTGTTGTTCCACCGGAGGAGCCGGCCCTCGTCGTCCATCAAGTAGAAGATCCCAGGCAGGCTGTCGATCGTGATGTCGGAGAACTCCTTCTCCCGGAGGAGAGTCTCCTCCGCCCGCTTTCGCTCGGTGATGTCCTCCACCATGGCGTGCCACCCCGAGCGTCCCTCGATCGTGATGGGCGTGAGGCTGAGGAGCGCGTCGTAGGCGGTGCCGTCCTGGCGCCTGAACCGCACCTCCTCACGGCGCACGAACCCCTGCTTGCGCGCCAGCTCGAGCACCCGTGCCCGCTCCTCAGGATGGGCATAGAGATGAGCGACGTTGCCGAGCTCCAGGATCTCTTCCCGGCTCCAGTCACCGGGATCCAGAATGCTCTGATTGAACGCCAGGAGATTGCCGTGTGCGTCGGCCACGCCGAGTCCGATGGGCGCGTTCTCGAACAGGGTGCGATAGCGTTCCTCGCTCTCGCGCAGCGCCCGCTCGGCTCGCTTGGGCTCGCTGATGTCGCGATAGATACCGTAGACTGCGATCTGCCCCTGTCCCACCCGGATGGGCACGCCGAGGATCGACACGTCCACCAGCGAGCCGTCCTTGCGCCGCCGCACCGTCTCCACCTCCACCCGTTCGCCCCGCGCCACCCGGCTGGTGTACCCCGAGGCCTCGAGCTGCATGTCCCCCGGGGCCACGAGCTGGTCGAGCGGCTGTCCGATCACTTCTTCACGGGTGTAGCCGAAGAGGGTGGTGAAGTACTCGTTGGCGCGGAGCACGATGCCGGCGTTGTCCACCAGCACCACGGCCTCCGGGGCGGAGCGGAACAGCTCGTCGAGGAAGGCCTTCTCGCGCCGCAGGGCCCGCTCCGCCCGATCCCGGTCGCCCTGTGGACGCTCGAGCTGAGCGGCGCGCTCGCGCAGCTGCTCCAACTCCTCGATGAGCTGCGCCTTGGTCTTGCGCTGATCGCTCATCGTGCGCCCGCCTCCTCCTCGGTCAATTCACCACCACACCGGCATACGCGACGACCTCCCGATCGTCCCCCGTGACCCACCCACTGTGTCGGTAGTCCACCACCTCGGCCCGCTCGGCCCCCAGGAGCCGCGCGGCTTCCAACACCGTGGCCGAGGGCGCCCGGCCACACATCGTCACGCCCTCTCGGTGGCATACTGCCAGCAGCTCCTCACCGTCGAGGCGCTCCACCACATCAAGTGCCTGCCGGTCCTTGCGCGCCGCCCGATCGGCGGACTCGTAGTGCGTCATGTCGGACGAGGCCACCAGCAACACCTCACCCGGCCAATCGGCGACGGCGGCGGCCAGCGCCTCGGCCAGCTCCCGACTCGGCTGCCAGCGATCCCATGCCAGCACGATCGGGGCGAGCCGTGCGTCGGGTGCCAGCACTCTCAGGAACGGGAGCTCCACCTCGATGGCATGCTCCCGCAGGTGCGCCGCCGGATCGTGGCGCAGCAGCGGGCAGCGCGCTTCGACCTGCTCGAGGAAATCGCGCGCAATCGGCACGGCTCCCAGCGGGGTCTCGAACGCGCCCACGTTCCACGCGCTGGCTCCGCCGGGGTTTTCGAACATGCCGGTGTGATTGGGCGCGATGATGACGACGACCTCCGGAATCGCCAGCCGGCCCCAGACCTGGGCGGCGCACCGACCCGAGTACACGAGTCCGGCGTGGGGCGCGATGGCGCCGCGCGCCGGTTGGGGCTCCGCATCCACCTCGGCCAGCATGTCTTGCACCAGCGACCGGAGCTCTGCAGCATCGGCAGGGTAGAACATGCCCGCGACGGCGGGCCGACGTGTCTCGACCATGATGACCTCGCTCGTCACCGCC
>JBDGYO010000093.1:0-8293 GCA_039584015.1 Gemmatimonadota bacterium
CGCCTCGATGATCATCGTCCCCTTGGGAACGCTGACCTCGACGCCCTCGATCGTCAGAGTGACCAGTTCTCGTTCCGCCATCCGTCTCACACCGCGGCCAACAGCGGGCGCCGCACGCCCGTAATGTAGGCCTCGAACTCGTTCCGGAATTTCTCGATGGCGCTCATCGCCACCACGGCACAGGAATCGCTCAACACGCAGATCGTCTTGCCCGTCATCTGCTCGCCGACGTCCATCAGCAGGTCGAGATCCTTCATCTCGCCCTCACCGGCGAGGATCTTCTGAAGAATGCGAACCGTCCAGCCCGTACCCTCACGGCACTGCGTGCACTGGGCGCACGACTCGTGGGCGTAGAAGCGGCAGGTGCGCATCGTCTGGTAGACGATGTCGGCCGTCTCGTCGAACACGAACACGCCGCCGGATCCCAGCATCGTGCCGGCTTCGACGCAGCCCTCGTAGTCGAGCAGGCAGCCTTCGGCCTCCTCCCGAGTGAGGTAGGGCACCGAGGAGCCGCCGGGCACGACCGCCTTCAGAGCGCCACTGTGCACCCCACCGCACAGGTCGTAGACCAGGTCCTTCAGCGGGAACCCCATCTCCACCTCATAATTGCCGGGCTTGTTCACCTGGCCGGAGACGCTGAGGAGCTTGGTGCCGGTACTCTTCGGGTTGGAGAGGCTCAGCGATTTGTACCACTGGGCGCCCCGCTCCATGATGTGCTTGACGGCCGTCAACGTTTCCACGTTGTTGATCGTGGTCGGCCGACCGAACACGCCATAGGCCGCCGGGAAGGGCGGCCGGATGCGCGGATTGCCGCGCCGGCCCTCGATGGAATTCATCAGGGCCGTCTCTTCACCGCAGATGTACGCCCCCGCCCCGCGGTGGATGTACATATCGAGCTGCTTCCCGGTGCCCATCGCGTTCTTGCCCAGGACGCCCTTGGCGTAGGCTTCGTCCAGGGCCTGCTGCATGATCGCGATGGGTTCGGTGAACTCCCCGCGGATATAGATGTAAGAGGTCTGGGCCTGGATCGCGTGAGCAGTGATCGCGGACCCCTCGATGAGCGCATGGGGCGTCCACCGCATGATCTCCCGGTCCTTGAAGGTGCCGGGCTCCGACTCGTCCGCGTTCACACAGAGGTAGTGGGGACCCTTCTTCTCCTTGGGCATGAAGCCCCACTTCACACCGGCGGGGAATCCCGCCCCCCCACGGCCGCGGAGTCCCGACTCCTGGACCTCCGTGATGACGGCCGCCGACTCCATCCCCAGTGCCTTCTCCAGCGTCTCGTACCCACCCCGCTTCACCCACCCATCGTAGGTGCGGGCGTCGGGATCGCCGAAGTGCTCGCTGAGGACGAGCGTTTCCCTGGGATGGGGCTTATGCGGGTAGCCCATGGTCCCCTCTTCCCCACACCGCGCTCACCGGTATTTCTCCAGGAGCCGTGGCACCGTTTCGGGCGTCACGCTCTCGATGAAGTCTTCGTTGATCATCACCGGGGTCGGAAAGCCGCACGCCCCCAGGCACTCCACCTCAATCACCGTGTACTTGCCGTCGCGCGAGGTCGCACCGAGCTCGCCGCAACCGGTCTGCTCCAGAAACGCCTGCACAACGTCCTCGGCCCCCACCACATTGCAGCAGGTCGTGGTGCACACCTGGATGAAGTGCTCCCCCACCGGGTGTTGGTGGTACATGGTGTAGAACGTGACCACGCCCTTCACGTAGGCCGGAGTGAGACCCAGCACGTCGGCGACCTCCGCCATGGCCTCTTCGGAGATCCAGCCGCGGGCGTGCTGCACCATCCACAGCGCCGGCAGGAGCCCGGCCCGCCTGGTCTCGTACCGCTCGAGGACCTGCTCGAGCTCGTTCTTGCGCTCGCCCGTGAACACGGGCTCGTGTGCGGTCGTCTGGTGCATGCGCCTCGTCAGTGTCCCCGCCGCCTAGCGGTCGATCTCCCCCATGACGATGTCCACACTGGCGTTGATCACGATCAGGTCCGCGATCAGGTGCCCCTCGGCCATCTTGGGTAGCGCCGCCAGGTTGATGAGCGACGGCGGCCGGATCCGCCACCGCACCGGCTTCGCGGTACCGTCCGACACGAAGTAGTAGCCCAGCTCGCCCTTGCCGTTCTCGATCGGGAAGTAGGTCTCCCCCACCGGTGCCCTCACGCCCTCCATGACCTGCTTGAAGTGGAAGATCATGGACTCCATGTCGGTCATCGCCGCGCTCTTGGGCGGCAGGATGACACGCGGGTCGTCCGCGTTGAGTGGTCCATCGGGCAGCCGCTCCAAAGCCTGGTCCAGAATGCGTACGGACTGCCGCATCTCCTCCATGCGCACGAGGTAGCGGTCGTAGACGTCGCCAACCTCGCCGACCGGGACGTCGAAGTCGTAGGTCTCGTAGTCGAGGTACGGACGGTCCTTCCGCACGTCGTAGGCGACGCCGCTCGCCCGTAGCATGGGGCCGGACATGCCGTAGTTGATCGCGTCCTCCGCGCCCAACACGCCGATGTCCTGCGTGCGCGCGCACCAGATCGCGTTGCGGGTGAGGAGCCGGTCGACCTCATCCAGTGAGGCGAGCAGCGTCCGGCAGTAGGTCCGCACCCCCTCCTCGAACCCGTCGGGGATGTCCGCCATCATGCCGCCGACGCGGGTCAGGCTGGTCGTGAGCCGGGCGCCGGTCCACGCCTCCTGCAGGTCGTAGAACTTCTCCCGCTCCTGGAACGTCCACAGGAAGGGCGTGAACGCCCCGATGTCGACCGCCGTGGTCCCGAGCCACACGATGTGCGAGATGATGCGGCTGATCTCGCACGCGATCACCCGCAGCACCTTGCACCGCTCGGTGATCTCGATCCCCATGAGCTGCTCGGCAGCCAGTGCCAGGCCCACGTTGTTCGCCATGGGGGCCAGGTAATCCGTGCGGTCGGTCAGAGGAATGATCTGATTGTAGTGGCGGTACTCGCCGAGCTTCTCGAAGCCCGAGTGCAGGTAGCCGATGTGCGGGATCACCCGCACCACCACCTCGCCGTCGAGCTGCACCACGAGGCGCAATACGCCGTGCGTCGCGGGATGCTGCGGACCGATATTGAGCAGCAGGTGGTCGCCGGCGAGATCGGGCTCGACATCCCCCGCGTCCGGCTCGGCGACACCCACGCCCAGCGGCACGCGGGTCGGCCGCCCCAGGGCGTCGACCCCGGTCGTCGCGAGATCGAGCTCCACTACCCGCTTCTCACCCATCGTCCTCGCCCCCAGGCAGCTCGGGAATGTCTGCCCGCTCGCCCCGCTCGAGCCGCTCGCGCATGTCCATCGGCAGGTCGTTGAACGCCTCGGCGATGGAGAGCTCCTCCTTGGAGTAGTGCGCTTCGGGATTGGCGTGTAGCGCCCGGCGTACCTGCTCCGACCGGGAGAAGCGGCCCCGTAGCGGGAAGTCCTTCCGCAGCGGGTAGCCCTCCGAGTAGGTCTCCCACATGAGCAGGCGCCTCAGGTCGGGGTGCTCGCGGAAGGTGATGCCGAACATGTCGAACACCTCCCGCTCCAGCCAGTCCGCCGCCCGCCAGATCGGCACCACCGATTCGACCTCGAGCACCTGGTCCTTGGCCAGCTCGACCTTGACCCGCAGATCCGTCTTGCGCTCGAGCGAGCGCAGCTCGTAAACCACCTCGAGCGGCCGCTCCAGATCGCGATACTCGACCGCCGTGACGTCGACGAGGTAGTTGTAGTCCTCGCCCGGCGTGTCCTTCAGCCACTGGAGCACCTCGCGCGCCGCCGGGGCGGCGACGTACACGATGGTCGTGCCGCAAGAAACGGTGGCGCCCCCGATCTTGTCACCGAAGGCGCGTCTGAGGGACTCGACCGAGGGATTCACGGAACTGCTACGCAGAGCGTGTCTGGTGGACCGAGTTGCCGAACGGCTCCGACAGCTCGTCGACGAGCCCGGGCGGAATGCGCAGGCCGCCGGGCTCCAGGGGCCGCTCCACCCGAATGGCGGGGTCGGCCAGCGTCTCTCCCTTGATCTTCTTGTGGAGCATGAGGATGCCGTAGAGCAGTCCCTCGGGCCGGGGCGGACAACCCGGGACGTAGACGTCCACCGGGACCACCGTGTCGATGCCCTGCACCATGGCGTAGGTGTCGAAGATCCCACCCGTGGACGCGCAGGCCCCCATGGAGATGACCCACTTGGGCTGCGGCATCTGGTCATAGATCCGGCGGATCACCGGCGCCAGCTTGAAGGGAAGTCGGCCGGCGCACAACAACACGTCGGCCTGCCGCGGCGTATAGCCCAGGCGCTCCATGCCGAATCGCGCAATGTCGAAGCGGCTTGCCGCGGTGGCCATGAATTCGATGGCGCAACAGGCGGTGCCGAACGGCATCGGCCAGAGACTGTTCGACCGGGCCCAATTGATGAGGAAGTCGAGCCGGGTCGTCACCCAGTTGGGGGACACCTGGGACACGATCCTGGAGCCCGTCCCTCCGGTCGCCTGGTCGGTCAATGCCATTCGAGCGCCCCGCGCTTCCACGCGTAGATGTAGCCGACGAACAGGATCACCACGAAGACGAGCATCTCGATGAGCCCGAAGAGTCCCAACTGCCGGAACGCCACGCTCCAGGGGATCATGAACACCGTCTCGATGTCGAACACGATGAACAGCATCGCCACGAGGTAGAACTTGACGCTGAACCGGTCGCGCACGCCGCCCAGCGGGGGCATCCCCGATTCATAGGGCGTGAGCTTGACGGGGGTCGGGCGGGCTCGTGGATAGAGGTGCGACAGGACAATGATGCCGACGGCCGTGACGACGACGAAGACGATCAGTAGAAACAGCGGAATGTATTCCTGAAGCACCGATCTATACGCTCGTGAAACACGTTCACGTTTGTCGCATAACGGGCTGCAAGTTACCCAGGGTAACAAACCAGTGTCAAGCAACCCTAAACTGGCGTATGGGTGCACCTTACGTATCTTTTTGGTCGCGCCCCGGCCGGCGCCGGCGGTCCACCCCCGTCAACACGCAACCCCGGAAGGAAGGTTCATGTCGATCAAGTCCGATCGCTGGATCCGCCACATGGCGAAGGAACACAGCATGATCGAGCCGTTTGCCGAGTCGCAGGTGCGGCAGGGCGCCATCAGCTTCGGCGTCTCGTCGTACGGCTATGACATGCGCGTCGGCCCGGAATTCCACATCTTTACGAACGTTCATTCACCCGTGGTGGACCCGAAGGCGTTCGATTCCCGCTCCTTCGTGGAGTGGGAGGGGGATGTCTGTATCATCCCGCCCAATTCGTTCGCCCTCGCGCGGTCGGTGGAGTACTTCCGCATCCCGCGCAACGTGCTCACCATTTGTGTCGGCAAGAGCACCTACGCGCGCTGCGGCATCATCACGAACGTGACGCCCTTCGAGCCCGAGTGGGAGGGACACGTGACGTTGGAGATCTCGAACACCACCCCGTTGCCAGCCAAGATCTACGCCAACGAGGGGATCGCCCAGGTGCTGTTCTTCGAAGCGGACGACGACGACGTGTGCGAGGTGTCCTACGGTGACCGCAAGGGCAAGTACCAGGCCCAGCGTGGAGTGACACTCCCCAAGATCTGATCCAGGCGCCATGGCTCTGATTCGCTGCCCGATTCACAAGATCCCCTATAACGAGGAAAACCCTCGTGGCTGCCCGGCGTGCGCCGCGGAGAAGGAGGGCACGCAGGAGTCCAGCATCATGCGGGAGCTGGCTCGCATGTCGCGGACGGCGAGGCGCCCCGGCGAGGCCGTCGGACCGCCGCCGCCGGTTGAGAAGGCGCCACCTCCGCCGGAACCCGAGGCTCCCGTGGAGGAGGAAGCGGCCCCGATATTCGAGGAGGCCCCGGCCGGCGTGCTGGACTTCCTGCACGAACGCAGGGCCCTCGTGGTGGGGGCCGTGGTGATCGTCGGGCTGGCGGCCGCAGTGTACTGGTGGACCCGGCCGAACTTCGTGGAGCAACCCGACCCGCCGGTGGTGAGCGGCGACGTGCGGCCCCTCCCGATCGAGGCCGATGCCCCCATCAGCTTGGTCTTCGGGCTCCTCGGGGTGCAGGCGCCGCACCCGGCACCCGAGGATGCGCGCCTGGCCCGCTACTCGTACGGCGACGACATCGAAATTGACGCCCTGAACCAGATCGTCTACGCCGTGACCGTCGCGGTCCCCAACCGCAGCTGGCGTGGCCTCCAGGTCGGCATGCCGGAACGCAGTGCCGCCGGTACCCTGGCACTGCTCGGCACACCGCAGGACACGACGGGCCGCGTGCGAGCCGAGCCAGGCCAGGTACGGGGGTTCACCGTGTACCCGTCACTCGACGAGCGACCGCTGCGCGTGCTCCGGGCCGCGGTGCGGCCCCCGAACGGCTGCTTCGACGTGCTGGTGGATCTCCGGCCACGAGCCATGGGCCTGCTGTTGGAAGACGGCCAGCGCTACGCCGTCGTGGGACGGGGCGACGCCGATCCCGATTGGGTGGTCACCCGAATACGCATCGTGAACCGTGCGATCCGTGGCCCTTACGCCGAGGGGATCGCCTGCTAGGGAGGGTTTACCCGTGACCAACGCGACACCAACCGATCAGACCTGGCCGGCCTGGAAGCTGGCCCTGCGCGTCATCGACGAGCCAGCAGGGGTCTTCCGTCAGCTCGCGGGGCGGCCCCAGGTGCTCGTCCCCATCATCATGCTCATCGTCACGGCCGGATTCGTGGGGATCGCCACCCCCGCCTCAACGCTCGAGAGCCAGGGGCAGCGCCAGGTCGAGGCCATCGAGCGGCGCAATCCCAACATGAGCGACGAGCAGCGCGCCCAGATCCAGGAGCGGCTCGCCGGGGCGGCGAGCGTGAGGAACCGCGTGATCATCTTTGTTGCCGGCTCGCTCTTCGGCCTCATCGCCCTGCTCGTCGTAGCCGCCGTACTGCAGTTGATCTTCGGCGCGCAGGCCGCCGAGGCAATGAAGTTCAAGGACGAACTCGCGATCGCGACCCACGCCTACGTGCCACAGCTGCTGGGGGCCGTGCTCCTGGTCGCGCTGGCGATCTTCGGCATGGAAAACGTGCGGCTCACCCTGGGATCGATCCCCCTGTTCGAGGAGGACTCCTCGTCGTTCGTCTACAATCTGGCGAACCAGTTTGGGCTGTTCGGGGCGTGGAATATCTACTTACTGGCCCTGGGCAATCAGATCCGCATCGGCGCCAAGGGAATCGGTGGGCCGCTGGCCGTGGTTGGCGGGCTGTGGGTGGTCGTGAACCTGGCCTTCGCAACGATGTCGACCATGTTCGGGGGGTTTGGCGGGTAGCCACCCCACGCGGGCCTGCCACCGTCGGGAAACGAGAAGCGGGAAGCGCACGGCCGAGCCGTAACACGCTTCCCGCTTCCCCTTCCCGTTTCCCGGCCGCTACTGCACCGTGAACGTCACTGTCTCCAACACATTCCCCATCTCGTCACGGATCTCCACCGTCCACTCCCCCGTCCACTCGGACAGGATCCGCTTGTTGGAGAACGTGCGCCAGTGCGTGGCCCCGACCTCGAGAGGAACCACCCACTCGTAGCCAGCGAACTTCCACACGTGCTCGAGCATCGTGCCGGCCTCGGCGCCCTCGACCTTCATCCAGCAGAACAGGCGCTCCACGTCGGCCGTGAAGGCGGAGCCGGCGTCCACCGGCTCGCGGTCCACCACGTCCCGGGCGATCACCGCTTCCACGGTGACCCCCTCCTCCTGGGCAGCAACGGGCGCGACGAGGCCTGCGACCACCAGCGCAAACAGTGACACTGCGAGTGCTCGTCGGATTGTCACCATCTCGACCTCCGGTCAGATTGTTGCTCGCTCCACTCTCCCACACTATCTTGCGCGCCGTCACACCGATACAACGGGCAGGCAGCGCATGCAACCACTCCGTTTCCTCACCGTACTCACCACCGCAGCGGCCCTGGGGGGCTGCGCGGCCGGCGAGCGCGAGGAGGCGTCAGACCAGATGATCCGCGTGGCCGATGTCGGGCTCAGTACACCCGAATCGGTGCTGCACGATGCGGTGGCCGACGTCTACCTCGTATCCAACATCAACGGCAGCCCCCTCGGGAAGGACGGCAACGGGTTCATCTCGCGGCTCGCCCCCGATGGGAGCCTGCTCGAGCTCAAGTGGATCGACGGCACCACCGACGGCGTCACGCTCCACGCTCCCAAGGGCCTGGGCTTCAAGGGCGACACCCTGCTCGTCGCCGACATCGACGCGGTGCGTCTGTTCGACCGCAATTCTGGCGCACCCATCGACTCCTGGACTGTGACCGGGGCCACATTC
>JBDGYO010000094.1:0-10872 GCA_039584015.1 Gemmatimonadota bacterium
CTGCTTCCCCTGCGCGTTGGCGAGGTACTGGGCGCTCTTGACGGCCTGAAGGTATGTCTGCGGCAACGTCGGCCAGTGCTGCTCCGCGGCCGGAGGGAAGGGAGTCCTGGCGACGCGGAAGTTGGGAGCGCCCACCATCTTCGGCTGCCCATCGGGCCCGTAGACGACGGTGGAACCGGTGGGGCGGAACTCCGCCACAGGTGTGGCATCGGGGTAACCGTCGAGCGCCCCCGGAGAGAACATCGCCTTGCGTCGAAGAATGCGGCCCTGCGGCAACATGTTCGTCTTCTTGGACCCGCGACACGGGTAGCATGGCAACCTGGCGCCCCACTTCGTCGCACTCGCGCAGCGCCTGCTTCAGGTTGTTGTAGGTCTGTAGGAACTGCGGAGCAGGGTAGCTCGGCAGGACGACCTGATAGGGGCGAAGGTCGCCCTCGCGCCCATAGTCGGTGACCGACCAGTTGGAAGACGCGGCTTCACCCTCACGCGTGGTGAGGAACGGTGGGATGTCGAAATAGTCCTGCGCCATAACCTCTTCAGCCTTTCAGGGGGCCGAGCTGTATGCAGGATACTCTGGATCAGGTGATAATGCGGCTACGTTCGCTGTCTTCGCCCGCAGCCGTGGCAACGCTCTGCGAACCCTTGGCCGCCTTCGCCATGCCGCGACGGAGCTGCATCCCCCGCACCTTGTCAGCAAAGAGGCTTGTCGCGATTTTCCGGTAGCTCTTCGCGGGCTGGACACAACCGGCGTGGAGCAAGATCCTCGAGTATCCCGTCTGCACTTCCTCCGGCCTGTTCTTGTTGCGGGGCTCATCAATGAAGGCCTCGCCACACTGCCAGCACACATGCTGCCCGTGCTTCTGCGCTACCGCGACCAGCGCCGGCCCCCAGGGGCCCACGATGGTCTTGGAGTAGACCAGATCGATGTCGTCCATATAGGTGGCGCCGAGGGCCAGACGCTCGTCCTGCGTCTCTTTGCGTACGAGATCCCTGATTCCCATGATGCGCGCTCTCCCTACCGTCCAACGGAGTGGTGGTGCTCGAGGATCACTCGAGCCTGGCCGGTGCCTGTAATCTCGACGGCGGCCTCGATGGGCAAACCGTCGGCATCGTGAACAAAAGTCACGTTGTCGGCGTTCGTAACGCCTGCTTCAAGAGCTTTGAAGTACAGCTCGAATTGCTCTTCGAAGACACCTTCACGACGGATGTACCGCGTGATGGCGGTCAAATCGAAGGTGTCTCCAGGCGCAACGGGCCCCTCGTAGTACAGGCGGTTGGTGCCGCCCTCTATGAGCGTTGGCTTCAGGAGTGCCATCGCGAGAAGCGTAGCAGACGGTGTATGGCCTCCGACACCCTTTCCTGGCGTTTTTCGGCCCGAGACGTGGAATGACCGCTCGGCACTTTCCAAGACATTCGTGTGGAAAGTCGCTTGGACGTCTTTCCAGACATTCGTCGCGTACTTTCCACGACACCGTTTTGTACTTTCCACGGCAAGGTCCCCCCGCTACCGTAGGGCCGTGGACGTCAGCCCTACCGCTTTCAAGGAGTACCTGGTCACGGTGAAAGCCGCAGGAACAGCAAGGAAGTACGGATTTTGGGCCGCCCACTTCCTGCAGACATTGCAAGAAAACGGGTTCGAGACTTTCCAAGACATGCCGCCCGGGATGCTGACCCAGTATGTCACCATGCTCAGGAACGACGGCAAGGCACCGGCCACTGTGCAAAACGCCGTCTATGCGATCAAGAAATACCTGAAATGGTTGAAGGAACAGGGCGTAGAGGTACCCGACGTCGTTTCGCCCGACCTTCCTCGCATCGAGCAGACGGTGAAGGAGGCGCTTTCAAGCGACGACCTGCTCCGCTACTTCCGCGCATGCGACAACCTCCTGGATGAACCGATGCGATCCGCCGTCATGCTGCTCCCTTGCTCCGGTCTGCGGGGGGAAGAGATGTGCCAGCTGCGTCTGATGGACATCCGACGAGAGCGGGTGCAACTGAAGGACGGGAGCACGAAGAGCACACTCGTGCTGCGTCCATGGGGTAAGGGCGACAAGCAGCGCGTTGTGCCGCTTCTTGACGAAGGTACCGAGATCCTGACGGGGTACCTCGCAGGCTGGCGCAGGGGGCGCAAAGGTGGCCACGTCTTCCCCAACCCCATCAACAGGAAAGGCGACAGGCACGTCACGACGCGCGCGATGAGGGCCTCCATTCAGAAGGTGCGCGAACACCTGGGGCAGGAGTGGACGGCCCACACTATGCGGCGGACCTACCTGACGATCCTGTGGAAGAAGGGCGTCGACATCGGAACGATTGCAAAGGTCGCAGGGCACGCCAACGTGCAGACGCTGATCAAACACTATCTCTCCCTCGACTCGGGGGATCTTGTAGCGGCCGTCCACAACCGGGGCGGCGCACTGGTGGAGGACTGATGGCACGAGCCAGCAAAAAGAAGGACGCGGCCCCGGGAAACATCGAGGACACCCTCGATACCCTGGGCATCGACAAGGACCTGCCACCCGACGCGGCGGCGATGGAGGCCGTGGCGGATGGAGAGAAGGCGTCGCCGCCCGCAGGCGACACCCCTCCCCCAGCCGACGACGTGCCAACGGAGCCCCCGGAGCCCCCTGCAGAGGAGAAGCCGACGGAGGACGAGACCCCGCCTGCGGCGACCACCGTGGAAGTGGAAGAGGTGCAGCCGCGTCTCTCCGTGGTCTCCACGGACCTCAGCCCTCCGCGCAAGGTGCCCGTGCCTCCGCCGAAGGCTGCCGCACCGAAGAGGGCCACGGCGCCGACGCGTTCGCCGGCCGCCGGCAAGCTCGGCAAGGGGCTGAGCGACAAGGTCCCCGGGGCGGAGAAGATCAAGGTCTACAAGCGCGTGGACGGACAGCGGTGGTTCATCAAGGACTACACGAAGGACGACCTGGCCGGCTTCTCCGACATGGAGTCGTTCCTCACGACCTACGTGAAGCCGAAGCACGGTGCAGGGATCTACGACCTGATGGGACTGGACGCGCACGGGCGCGACATCGAGGTCGGTATTGTCCGTCTCATCGAGACGGGTGAAAGCACACCCCAGGGTGCAGAGAGCGGCGCCCTGAGTTTCGCACAGCAGCTCATCGCCGATCAGCAGAAGCAGAACAAAGAATACCTGGAGCGAATGGAGACTCTAATGACGCCCGCAGCACAACCCAACCCCGTCGGGCAGATCAAGGATCTCCTCGAAGTAACGCAATCCCTCGGAGGCGATGCGAAAGAAGCGAAGGCGGAGGCCGAACGCGAGAAGCGCGAGGCCGCACAGCGCATCGAAGACGAGCGCCGTCAGGCTTCACAGCAACAGGAGAGCGCCTTCGCCGCGATGATCCAGAGCATGAACTCACAGGCCGCCCAGCAACAGCAGGCGATGCTCGCCATGATGCAGCAGCAGGCGCAACAGCAACAGCAGCAGACGCAGTTGCTCGTCGCCGCGATGGCGCCCAAGGGCCCCGATCCGGTGATGATGGCGATGCTCACCAAGCTGACGGAGGACAAGTCCAGCGCGTCGAGCGCGGGTGTGATGCCTCCGCCCCCGCCACCCCCACCTGATCCCATGGCGGGCGTGGCCACGCTCATCACCGCCCTCGCCCCGCTCCTCGGAGGGGGAGGGGGAGAGGCACCTCCCGACGACTTCAAGGAGTTCGCCAAGGTGGCGCTCATGAAGCAACTCGACGGCGGCGGAGGGGCTCCCGCGGAGAGCGACGAGTTCAAGGAGCTCGCCAAGGTCATCCTCATGAAGCAGGTGGAGGGAAGCAACGGCACCGACTCCTTCAAGGAGGCGACCGACCACCTGGCCATGCTCATGAACGTGGCGAACGCCATGCGACAGCAGACGGAGGGTGGCGCGGCCGCCGGTTTTTTCGACGCGCTAGCGGCTCTCTTCTCAAACCGTGACTTCGCGGGGAGCATTGCAAACGGCATCCGAGCGAAGGCGGAGAAGGCGTTGCCCGCCAACCCAGGGGGCGGCGGCGACGCTACCCAACAGGCGATGATGCAGCTGCAGCGGCAGAATCAGCAACTTCGCCAGGCCGTGATGCAGATGCAAGGGCAGCTGCAGCAGGGGGCGCCCGTGGCGGCAGGGGCGCTCGACCCTGCGGCAGGCGTACCGGACGCGGCCGTGACGCCCCCCGCAGGGGCGGCCACCGAGAATCTCACGCAGGACCAGGTGGACGCGGCGTTGGCCAAGCAGCGAACACAGCTTCCGCCCCTGCCCACAGCCACGCATGAGCATCTGAACGGCATTGCCGCCGCTGAGGACGACGCCGACCGCGTGGAGAAAACCGTCCGGATGCTGATCTACTTCGCCGAGTTCGAGGAATGGCGCCCCTTCAGCGAGCAGCTCTTGGGCGTGGCGGCGAGCGGCGACCTGGACGGAACCCTCGAGCGCATGGGGACGTTCTTCAAGACACTTTCCGGCATGGGGCTCGTGGAAACAGACGTAGGTCTTGAGGTTTTGCGCTCTCTCCGGGACAACTTCGAGGAGATTGTGAAGAATCTCAGCGACTTCTTTAGCGTGGATCAGGAGGACATGACCGGGGGCGATCTACGCGGAGAGGACGAAGATCTGTCGGCCCTCACCGAGGATGAAGACGACGGCGACGAGGGGGATGAGGGCTGACAGACCAGGTATGGCGCCGCCATTGCTGGTCTTCGCCCCTTGAGTAAAGGGGCGAGGCGCTCTAACCTCTACGCATGAGTTTCGGCCAGGTAGCCGTAGGCCTCGCGTCAGTCGTGCTGGGCTTGCACCATTTGCGCAACGGCGCCGAGAAACTGCGTGCAGCGCGGTCGCGAAACCAGATGGTCGCCTTGGACGGCCTGGAACTGAGCCTGACGCGGGGCAATCCGCGGCGGGCCCAGCGTGGCCGCGGCATGTTCCACGACAGCGGCCGCCGAGCCGTCCGCCTCCCCAACGGGCAATTGGTGGACGCACGCATGCGCAGCTACCACATCCGGACGCTCAACGACCGCATCAAACACCTGCGGGAGCGCGTCAACATAGAGAAGCGCAGCCCCGAGATCTACACATTCGCCCGTCGTGCAACGAGCAAAAAGTGCGGAGATCGCTGGTGTATCCCGGAAAAAGACAACCTGGGAGAGGCGAAGGCCATCTTCAAGGCCATCCGGAACAACGTCCGCTACACGAGCGACATCCGCGGCGTCGACACCTACCAGAACCCCACGCGAACACTGGGCATGAATGCGGGGGACTGCGACGACTACACGACGATGACGTGTGCGGCCCTCGAAAGCATCGGCATCCCGTGCCGCTTCAAGGTGATCCGCACCAAGGGCGCCAACGACTGGAACCACATCTACGCTCAGGCGGGCTTCCCTCGGCAGCGGCCGAAGAAATGGGTGAGCCTTGACGCCTCGGTCGACAAACCCTTTGGCTGGGAGGCGCCGCCGTTTATGGTCGCCGCGTCTCGCGTTTTTCCCGTAGGCTGATAGGGATCCCCGACCAAGTATGACCTCGTGGCCCCGTCAACTTCAGAGGGCAGACGAGCTAGGAGGAAAGCAAAATGGACATGGACAGCTACGACGACATGATGGGCCTTGAGTTCGGTGACTATGAGGGCTTCATCAATGCAGAAATGGTGAAGGAAGCTCTCATCTCCTCTTCAGCAGGTGGCGGCGCCATCCTGTTGACGACGTGGGGAATGACCATGCTCTCCGAGAAGCTCGATCTCGCCACCAAGGTGCCGAACGGCTACGCACGCACCGCGCTCACATCGGGCGCCGCGTTCCTGCTCGCCGTCGTCGGCGGCCGTGCGATGTACGACTACAACCGCGAGGCAGCCATGGGCGTTGTCGGCGGTCTGGGCGGTTTCGCCATGGCCACCTTCATCGACGGGATGATCGCGGAGGTACGCGGGTCGGAGCGACTGCTCGGCACGCCCCTCGGCGAGGCCGACGACGACATGGACGATGAGTCCCTGCTCTCGGCGTACAACGACAACTACGACGGAATGAGCGCCTTGGCCTCCTTGGAGACCACTGGTGTGACTTCCGCCCCCGGTGCGTTCGCGGATCCGTCCGTGACGCCCGAGGCACTCATGGGGCTCGACGGCACCGTGGTGCAGGAAGAAACCCTGGGAGCGTACCAGCCCTACCTCGCGTAGAGCACCGGCACCCAACTGAACAGAAACAGAAACAAGGAGACGAACAATGGCATTGCAGCCGATCGAGGGACAGCCGGGCCTTTTCCGTGACACGGACACCGGGCAGGTAGTCAACATCCGAGACTTCCGCGAGAGCGACAAGTACGACAGCATCGTGATTCCCGCTGGGGAGCAGATCTCGACTGGTATCGAGATCATCTTCTTCCAGGACATCCAGGGCAAGCGCGAGACCGACAGCAACATCAAGACGCCCCGCAAGCTGAGCGCAGGTGAGTCGATGGTCCTGGACCGCATCGGCCTCTACTTCCGCCTGGCCGTGGGCAACTCGGTGACGCTGCCTCGCGACATCATCAAGGTCGTCGAGAACTCCTACTACCGTCTGAAGATCAACGACATCCTCCAGGATGAGGGCCCGTCGATCAAGTTCCCCAGCGGCTACGGTCTGTACGGCCAGACGACTGAGAACGACGCCGGTATCGTGAGCGTGGGTGTTCCCGCGACCGCGTCCGCCTCTCGCCTCGTGAAGAAGCAGATGCTCAACCAGAACCACGAGCTCGACGGTCTCATCCGTTTCGACGCGCGCGGCTGGACGCAGCAAGCCAGCCCCGCCGGCTTCAACAACACGGTGGTCGTCGACCAGCCCACGCTGGAAACGCCGCTCATCATCACGAACTACTTGCACGGTCTCGTCCGCGCGGCCGTCACCAAGTAGTCGCTCCGCAGTCCGTTCGCGGGGAGGCATCCCTCCAACAGAGGAGAGCTCTGCTTCCCCGCCCTCGGGCGGGGTTTTTTGTTTCTGCTTCAAGTTTCTGAGAAAGGCTAGAGCCAATGCGTGGACGAAACCGACTTGGAGGTCTCGCGGCCGTACCCGGAGCTGTCACGCAGTCTCCCGGTCTTCGCCCGCCAGCGCCTCAACCGCCTCAGCAGGACGACGAGCTACGCGTCCCGCCCGGCGCCCTCATCCAATACTACAGCGACCTCTCGAGTGGCCTTCTTCCGCCCGAGGACATGCGCATCGAGGACCTGCAGTTCCGCGTCCAGATCGACCCCCTGGGGAACATCACGACGGAGACTCCTGCGGTCACTCTGATCTCTCGCTACAACTTCGCCTTCCGTCGCGTGAGCGGGTTCATCATGGACCCCGACCTCGCAGGCGCGGCCCCCGCTCTGGTGAACTTCCAGATCCGGGAGCAGGGCCGAGACTTCGACGTCTTCAAGCGGCCTGTCTCGATGAGCTCGCTGTTGTCGCGTAGCGGCAGCGGCAACATCGCTGAGTGGGACGGCGTCTACATCACGGTGCCCGGCACGGACATCGCGGTGCAGTGGTCTGTCGACACGCAGCGCTGGCCCGTCCTGGTGGGCGCCACCAAGGAACTGGGCGTCCAGCTCCTGGGCGACTACGTCGTCTGCCGCGGTTCGTTCTAGGAAAGAGCCCCACAATGAGTCCCGATGCAGAAGAGATTTGGATCCAGTTGTTCTCCGGCCGGGGGAACTTGGATGCACGTGCGCTCTGGGCCTCCATTGTGGGGCGCTACCGTCTCGCGCACGGCGAGAAGTCGTTCAAGCAGTTGTCGTTGGCGAAGGGCTCCATCCAGGTAGCGCGCAACATCGGCTCCGCCGGCGTGTACCAACTGGTGGGCATCTCGCTTCCCGCGGGCGCCCCGGTGGATCCGGTCCCTGTGGTGTTCTCCAGCCAGAGCATCACGGGCACCAACACGGGCATCCCCGTCCGGCTCACGGCCGCGATGGGACAGCAGGACGTAGGCGGTCCCGTTGTCGGCGGCGGATCCTATATGGCGGTCCTTCAACCAGGGGATGAGCTGTACGCGGTCATCGCGCCCGGCGGTCCCGCCACGCTGAGTCTTGTCGTCACCCAGGTGAGCTTCTGATGAACTTCTCCGACGAAATGCTCGCCCTCGGCCCCTACCTGGACGCCTTCTGCAACAAGGCCCCCGGGATGGCGCTCGGCACCCTCGGTGCGCAGCAGAGCCTCGTCATCCCGAGCGCTAGCGCGGCCGCAGGTCACAGCTTTCCCTTGAAGCTCGTGCAGGCGTTCCTGAACAGCAAGGGCTTCAAGGGCAAGAACGGCAAGGTGCTGGCGGTCGACGACGCCTGGGGCACCAACACGCAATTCGCTCTGGAAGCCTTCGATGCCGCGCTCGCCAAGCAGCGAGGCGGTGGGCCGCGCCTGGCGAAGGTCTGGTCGCGCATCGCGGCGACCAACAACGTCGAGTTCGAGCCGGCCGTGGGCAACATGCTGCGCGCCTGGCTCCGTTTGGACGCGCGTTTGCCCTCCGATTTGGTCCCCACCGCGACCGCGGCCAAAAACGGCGGCGGACCGGGTCCTGAAGGAACGCAGCCGGAAAAGAGCGGCTCCCTCAACCAGATTGCTCGCGCCTTCGGAATCGACATCAAGGTTGATACACCCTATGGCGCAGATACCCGAGATGCTTGGCTTTTCTTGAGTCGCACCTTTGGTTTGAACGGGAAAACATTCCCGGTTGAACAAGACCGTTGGGGCGTCTACGTCGACCCCGACACGTTCGCGACGCTGCGGGTGAAGTCCCGTTCTGCCAAGAGCAGCCCGACCAGCATGGCGCAGGTGCGCGCCGCGCTTGCGGGCAAGAGCCCAGCCAAGAAGGCGGCCGCCCCGCGACAGCCCGTCACGCGGCCGACCGCCGCGAGTAAGCCTGGGATGCAGAAGGTCAGCGTCGGGGCCGTGCAGGACATCTTGCTGTCCTTGAAGGTGGGGATCGGTGCGCGAGGTCGCGACAACGAGTGGGGACCCAGCACGCAGAACGGCTGGGTGAGCGCCGCCGGCGCGCGCGGCCTCGACCCGACCATCAATCGGGCGGCGCCGAACGAGGCGTGGGTGATGCCCGCGACCTTCGCAGCACTCGCGGCCGCGGCGGCTGCGCCCAAGAAGATCGTGGGCGAACCGGAAGCGCCGGTCGAGCCTCCCGCACCGGCGCCCGCACCAGGCGAACCGGCTGGGAACATGACGGCGCCACTCTCCGTGGCGGACATCCAGCTGTCGATCCTGATTCCGCTCGGCTGGAGCAAGAAGGGTCGCGACGACGGCAAGTGGGGACCGAAGACGCGAGGCGCCTGGGAGGAATCGGCGAAGCGGCGCGGCCTCGATCCGTGGACCATGAGCAAGACGGGCGCGCAGACGGTCATCGTGCGTCCCGCGACCTACGCGAAGCTGTCCGCAGACGCGGCGAAGAAGGCCGCGCCCGTACCTGCGCCCAAGAAGAAGACTCCCGCGCCGTCTGGGAAGCCGACGGCGCCGAGCAAGACAGGCCTGCAGAAGGTCACGGTCGGTGCGGTGCAGGACATCCTGCTCGCGCTCAAGGTGTCGGTCGGCAAGAGCGGTCGCGATGGTGAATGGGGGCCCGACACGCAGAAGGGCTGGGTGTCGGCAGCGGCCAAGCGCAAGCTCGACCCGACCATCGACCGCGCGGGACCCTACGACGCCTGGGTGGCCCCGGAGACGTTCCGCAAGCTCGGCGTCGAAGCGGGGCTCATCCAACCCGCGCCGAAGCCAGGCAAGAAAGAAGAACCTGCACCTCCGACGCCCGCGCCCGGTCCCGCACCGAAGCCCGCCGCGCCGGCGCCGGACAAGCCCGCGGATGCGGTGGTCGTCACGCCAGGGCAGGTCGGTCGCATTTTCACGCGCTGTGCAGTGGACATGCCGAGCACCATGCCGGGTCTCAAAGCGGCCTGGGCAAAGCTCACCGCACAGGAGCAGACGCCCGGCGCCAAGCGCGTGCCGGGAGATGCTTACTTGGCGACTGGCGCAGGTGGCTTTGAGGTCAGCAAGGCGACGTTCGACTTGCTGAGCGACCGCTGTGAAAAGCGCTGGGTATCGCGGGAGATCGTCGCCTTGGCGACGGTGACCGTACCGGTGAGACTGCTGCAGCAAGCACTGCAGCAGTTCAAGGAGTTTGGAAAGCTCAAGGTCACGGGCACGTGGAACATCGCGACCGAGACGGGCTTCATCAAGTACATCGTCAACAAGCCTGATGCTGTGCAGGCCTGGGAGAAGGCACTCCCGCGGCTGATCGGCTCCGAGAAGAAGTCGATCCGCGTCACGCCTGCGCAGGCCGAGAACATCGGCAAGCTGGCGAAGCAGCAACAGAAGCGGATCAAGATCAAGAAGGCTTCGGCGAAGATGAAGAGCTTCGTGGAAGCCACCAAGCCCGCGCTCCTCGCGTTGCTGAACGACACCGACCTGTTGGACGCGGTGATCCCGGCGGCGGCGACGTTCGCGCAGCTGAAGCCCATCTACGCGCAGATGGTGCTCGCACAGAGCAAGAGTGCGAACACGGAAATGCTACCGGGCGAAAAGCCGGGCACCGTGCGCGTCCACAAGGACAGCGTGAAGCTGCTCGAGGCCGCGGGTAAGGGCGCCGTGCCGGCTTTCATCGCGCCGGTGTTGCAGCGCTCCACCGTTCGCGTGTCGGCCATGCTTATCGGACAGGCAATGTCTCGGGTGCGGCAGCTGCAGCAAGAAGGCAAGGCTTCCGGACTCGGACCCGGCGGAACGCTCCCCGCGTGGAAGAGCGGGCCGCAGTTCGCTCGCCAGTGGCAGGCGCCGTACACGTCCTTCCTCGAGCGCGCGGTGGGCACAATGCTCTACCCCGACCCGAAGCAGCAAGCGGTGCTGACGGACAAGATCTTCGCGACCACCATCGAGTCGTTGCGCAGCAAGGCTGCC
>JBDGYO010000507.1:0-2067 GCA_039584015.1 Gemmatimonadota bacterium
CGACCGCAGCCTCAACGCGGTCTACAAGATCTTCTTCAAGCTCGCGAACCCGTCGTTCGTGATCGGCAATTATCCCAAGCTGTGGAGTCGCTTCTTCACGACGGGCAGCGTCACCGTGCCCACGGCCGAGAAGGGGTTCGCCAAGGTGCATTTCCAGCTGCCGGAGATGTTCCTCGACTGGCTCGGCCCCGCCTGCCTCGGCTACTCCAACAAGGCGGTCTCCATTTCAGGCGGCCGCAACGTGCAGGTGGAGGAGCTGTCCCGCAAGCTGATGCCGAGCGGCCACTGGGAAGTGGACTTCGAAATCCGGTGGAGCGAGTGAGCCAGTAACCATGCTGCGACTGCCCGAGTTCACCTATCTCGAGCCAAAGACCGTGCGGCAAGCCCTGCGCATGAAGCAGGACGCCGGGCCGGACGGGATGTACGTCGCGGGGGGAACGGATCTCTACCCCAACATGAAGCGACGGCACCAGGAGCCGAGAACGGTGATCTCCTTGTCGGGTATCCGCGCGCTGACACGCATCACCGGGGGCAAGGCCGGCACGGAGGTCTCGGTCGGGGCGGGCGTGACGCTGACCGTGTTGCACACGCACGAACGCGTACGCAAGGGCTACCCGGCGCTCGCACGAGCGGCGGAGCTCGTGAGCACACCGCTACTGCGCAACATGGGCACGTTCGGCGGCAATCTCTGCCTCGACACGCGCTGCAACTACTACAACCAGACTTACGAGTGGCGGAAATCGATCGACTTCTGCATGAAGAAGGACGGCGAAATCTGCTGGGTGGCGCCGTCCAGCCCGCGCTGCTGGGCCGTACAGTCGAGCGACACGGCTCCCGTCGCGGTCGCCATCGGCACCGAGTTCGTTCTCGCCGGACCCGATGATGGTCGGGTCGTCTCGGCAGACCAGTTCTTCAACGACGACGGCATTCGCTATCTCACCAAGCATCCGGACGAAGTCCTCACGGAGGTACGCCTGCCGGCCCTCGACAGCTGGGACGCGACCTACTGGAAGCTGCGCCGGCGCGGATCTTTCGACTTCCCGGTGCTGGGGGTGGCTGCGTGGATCCGGTGGGAAGGCGGTCTCGTAGCCGACGCGCGCATCGTGCTGGGAGCGGTGGCGAGCTACCCCATGCCGGTGCCCGAGGCCGCACAGGCAGTCATCGGAACGTCGCTCGACGCTGATGCGGTCGCAGCGGCCGCTACTGCGGCGTTCAAGCCGTCCAAGCCGATGGACAACACTGATTTCGGTCTTGCGTGGCGCAAGGAGATGACGCGAGTGTACGTGCAAGGCGCCCTGGAGGAGTTGCGGGAGCGGCGACGTACGGGGAAGGTACGGTAGCGCAATGACGAGTACTGGGACACGCCTCATCGCGGCCGCGGCTCTGGCCGGTCTCCTTGCACCGTCATGGGATGCGCCGCTCCTGGCGCAGGAGCAGCAACAGCCGCCGGCTGCTCAAACGGACACGGCAGCGGCACCCGCCGGCCCGCGCCCCATCCAAGCCACGGACATCCCCCAGCGCGCCGAGGAGGCGACCGCGGTCCTGCGGCAGATCCGCGCAGAACTGGTCTCCGACACCGCCGTCGCCAGCATCGACTCCGCCTTGCAGTCCCTGGTCGGGATTATCGGCGAGCAGCGACAGAGTCTCGACGAAAGTCGGCTGGTCGCGCTGTACCTCGGTGAGCTGGAAGACTTGGAGCAGGAGTGGCTCGGCTACCAGACGACGCTCGACGGCGGGCGCAGCACGCTGGAGAGCCGGACACAATCGCTCAACGAGCAACGCGCTCGTCTGGCCGAGATGCGCGTGGAGTGGCAGCTCACCAGCGACTCGGCCGCAGCCCAGGAGCTCCCAGCCGCGCTCATCGAACGGGTGCGTACCGAACTGAGCGATATCGATGCGCTCGACGCCGAAGTCCGTCGCCCACGGGACCGCTTACTGACGCTGCAGAACCAGATCGCGGATCAATCCATCATCGTCAGCGAGGTCCTGACGTCCATTCAGTCGGCACGTCAGAGCGCCCAGCGCCGCATCCTCAGCGCGGAGAGCCCGCCGCTGTGGGGAGCGTTC
>JBDGYO010000002.1:0-30791 GCA_039584015.1 Gemmatimonadota bacterium
GGCGAGGCTCGCGTCAGCCACGCTGATGTTCGACACCAGCCAAATCACCGCACCGGCCGGCGCGGCGAAGATCACGGCGCGCCACAGCACGATCAGCGTGCGGTCGATGAGCGAGGTGTACAGTGTCTGCAACACCCGCGGCGGCCGGTACGGGGGGAGCTCCAGACTGAAGCTCGTCGCCTGGCCCTGTAGCACGGTGCGTGACAGCAGCCAGGAGGCGAAGAACATCGCCACGATACCCAACACCGCGATGCTGACCACCGCCGCCGCCGAGGCAAGCCCCGCCAGGTGGGCCGGAACCAGCGCGCCAACAAAGATCGCGGCGATCAGGATCTGGGTGGGCCAGCGCCCGTTGCACAGTGAGAAGTTGTTGGTGATGATCGCGATCAACCGTTCCCGCGGGCTGTCGATCACGCGCGTGGACACGACGCCGGCCGCATTGCAGCCGAAGCCCATGCACATGGTGAGCGCCTGCTTGCCGTGCGCTCCCGCGCGCCGAAACAGGCCGTCGAGGTTGAATGCCACGCGCGGCAGGTAGCCAAAGTCCTCGAGCAGCGTAAACAGCGGAAAGAAGATCGCCATCGGCGGCAGCATGACACTCACCACCCACGCCGTGGCGAGATACACTCCATCGAACAGGAAGCCCGTGAGCCACCACGGCATCCCAATCCCCCCGGAAAAGCTCGTGAGAGCCGGGTGGACGATGTCCAGCAGCACCCGCGCCAGGAACGCCGAGGGAACGTTGGCACCGGCGATGGTGAGCCAGAAGACCACGGTCAGCACCAGCAGCATGAGGGGGAAACCGAGCCACTTGCTGGTCAACAGCCCGTCGAGTGTGCGATCGAAGTCGAACTTCACGCGCCGGAGACCCGTGACGCCGCTCGCCTCCGCGATCCGCCGTGCTTCGGTATAGGCCGTCTCAGTGAGTCGGTCGTGGAAATTCGGATTCAGGGTCCAGCGAAGCTGTGAGGCGCGCTCCAGGATCTCCCGTGCCGCACGGGACGCCAGCGCGCTCCGCGCCGGATCCGGCGCACCCTCGACGAGACCCCCGTCCGTCAGGCTGCCGAGGTCCCCGGTGCGCACTGCGGCCTCGACCCGCGCATCGGCGTTGAGCAGCCGCAGCGCCACCCATCGCGCGTTGGGCAGGTCTGGATAGACGCGCTGGATCGTGTCTGCCAGGCTGCCCACGCTCGACTCCACCTCGGGCGGCAGGTCCTGTATGTGGAACGGCGCGGTCTCGGTCACCCCCGACGCTATCCCGTCAATCGCCTCCAGCAGCTGAGGGATGCCTTCCCCTTGCCGTGCGGAGGTGGGGACCACGGGGACCCCCAGCTCATTCGAGAGGTTCTGCGGGTCGACCGCGACCCCATGGCGCTTCGCCTCGTCCATCAGATTGAGGCACACCACCACGCGATCCGTGATCTCGAGAACCTGGAGCACCAGGTTGAGGTTGCGCTCCAGCCGCGTGGCATCCACCACGACGACCGTCACGTCGGGTTGACCGAAGAGAATGAAGTCGCGTGCGACCTCTTCGTCGGCGCTGCCCGCCTGGAGCGAGTAGGTGCCGGGCAAATCCACCACCTTGACCCGACTGTCGCGCAGCGCGAACACCCCCTCCGCCCGCGCCACCGTCTTGCCCGGCCAGTTGCCGGTGTGCTGCCGCAGCCCCGTGAGCTGGTTGAACACCGTGCTCTTACCGGTGTTGGGGTTTCCCGCCAGCGCGACCAAGTAGTCCCACTTGTCCGGCTTCAGGCCCAGTTGGACCAGGCTCTCTTCCCTGTCGAGGGCGGGACGGTGACACCCGGGAGCGGCCAGGCTGACCATCTCAGTTCAGCTCCTCGGCGCCGGTCCGGGTCACGCGAATCCAGCCGGCCTGCTCCCGGCGCAGCGCAATGAGCGCGCCGCGAATGCGATACGCCACCGGATCGCGCATCGCTCCTTCCAGCTCGGCGGTGATCACCGTTCCGGGCACCACGCCGAGATCGAGCAGCCGCCTCCGCTGGGGACCCTGGCACACCGGCGAGATCTCCAACACCGTTGCCTCCTCACCGGGGCGCAGCGCGGTGAGCGACTCGAATGGGCCACGCTCTTCCTCCAACGCCGGTACCGCCACCGTGACGTTGCGCGCCGCCACCGGCTCCAGCGCGAATTCCTCGCCGTCAGCCGTGAAGCGGATCGCGTCCGGACCGGCCGACACGATCTCGACCTGCGTGCGCGGGGCAAGACCGAGCCGCACGAGCTGCTCGAAGATCTCCCGTGGCTCGTCTTCCAGGTGCACGACCGACGCCCGTTGCCCGGGCCGCAGATCGGTCAGCGCGAATCCCGTGCGCGGGGGAATCTCCCCGTCGGCTGTTGGGATCGGGTCGCCGTGCGGGTCGTACCGTGGATCACCCATCGCCGCAGCGAGCCGCTCGACCTGCTCCCCACTGAGCGTGTGCTCCCGGGTCTCGGCCTCGTCGTGCCAGTCGGCCGGATGCACCCCCGTGCGGTCGGCGAGATAGCGCTCCCACAGGCGGTGGGTGCGCAGCACGCGGAGGGCTTGGGTGCGACCCACGTCGGAGAGGGTGAGGGTCTCACCCTCCGAGCGGGCCAGACCGAGCCCTTCGAGTCGCGCCACCAACTCCGCTGCACGGGCGCGAGACATCTCCAGGGCACCGGCGACGCTCTCCACGGTCGCTGGTTTCCCCGCATACTCGGATTCATGCAGGTGCTTCAGCGCATCCTCGACTCGGGCCCGCTCGGTGAGGCGCACCAGCCGGGCCAGCCGCGCCACGGCACCACGGCGCGGCCAGAATACCGCGACCGTCAGCGCGACGATCAGCCCGAAGACCAGCAGTGCGACCGCAGGATCCACCATGATTCCGTCATCCGCTCGCATTCATGGGAACGCCCAAACCCAACCTCATCGCGGCACCCGCAGCGACACGCCAGCACCCACGAACCAGTCATCTGCATCGTCGTCCAGCCCCAGCCCGGCACTCAGGTCGAGCTGCAGGTTGGGCAACACGAGCACCGTGAATCCACCGTCCAGCAGGTGTGCCGCGAATGCCTCGGCGTTCAGCGGCACGGTGCCGAATGCCTCGGCGAACACCCCGACCCGCTGTCCCAGCGCGACGCCGAGACTGAGCGTGTATAGCCCCTGTGTCAGTGTCCGCGACTCACCGGTCTCCCGCCGCTCGCTCAGCCACACGACCCCGACGTTGTAGCTCAGGCTCACGACGTCGCTCAACTCGTGTGCCAGCGCGACCCGCACCGCAGGGTCGACCCTGGTCGGCCCCAATCCCTCGGTGGCGGTGGGGAGGAGCAGCTCACCCAGTAGCGCCACCGCTGGCTTGAGACCCTCCCCGCGGAGGAGCTCGCCCTTGAAGCCGACCCCGAGGGGACCTGCACCCTGGGTGGTCTCCGTGCCGCCCACCTCCAGGTGCCGCCACCCGGCGAACCCCAACCGGACCTCCCACCCACGCATGACTCCCACGCGGGCAAGCGTCCCGGGGACACTGTGCAGCTGCACCGAGCCGGCTTCGACGTAGCTCCAGCCCAGCTCCAGCTGCACGTACCCCGGCGCCACCGCCAGCGGCGACTCGGTTTGATCGGGCCGGTCCGTCACCATCTCGCCCGGCGTCTGCGCCGGCGCAAGCGCGGGAAGCCCCACCCAGATGCACAGCAGCGCGACGGGCGTCGAGGGGAGGATGGCCCGCCTCCTGGACATCAGCGGCCTCCGACGCACGAGTTAGCTCTGGCAAATATATATATTAGGACGTCCGAATTCGCAAGAGGCTGGGGCCGAACCGGTGGCCGTCGGTGGGTGGCACCCGCTCGCGACCGCGCGGACCCCGCCCACTCGTTCGGCGCCTGCGGGGGGAGCGCAGCCACCGTATCTTCAACCACACCTCCATCCGCACGACCAATGGAACCGTTCAAGATCAAGACCGTCGAGACGATCCCCTTCACCACGCGCGCCGAGCGGGAAGCGGCGCTCGCGGAGTCGGGTTACAACGTCTTCAGTATTCCGTCGCGGCTCATCACCATCGACCTGCTCACCGACTCCGGCACGTCCGCGATGTCGGACCAACAGTGGGCCGCGCTGATGGTGGGGGACGAGTCGTACGCCGGGAGCAACAATTACTACCGTTTCGAAGAAACGGTACGGCGCATCACCGGGTACGAGCACGTGATCCCGACACACCAGGGACGCGTGGCCGAGAACCTGCTGTTCTCCACGGTGATCAAGGATGGTGACTGCGTTCCCAACAACATCCACTTCGATACCACCCAGGCGAACATCGAGCACAACGGTGGGGTCGCGGTGAACTGCGTGATCGACGAGGCCTACGATCCCACGGCGGACATCCCCTTCAAGGGGAACATGGACATCGCCAAGCTCGATAAGGTGCTGGCGGACGTGGGGCGGGACCGCATCCCGCTGGTGATGCACACCATTACCAACAATTCGGGGGGCGGGCAGCCGGTGAGTCTGGAGAATGCCCGCCAGGTCTCGGAGTGGTGCCGTACGCACGGCATCCCGTTCATCTACGACGCCTGCCGCTTCTCCGAGAACGCCTACTTCAACAAAGTGCGGGGCGGCGCAAGCGGTGAGATTCCCGACATCGTACGGGAATTTTTCTCGCTCGCGGATGGTTGCACCATGTCGGCGAAGAAGGACGGGCTGGTGAACATGGGTGGCTTCGTGGCGCTCAACAATGACGAGTTGTCCACGCAGATCACCAACATGCTCATCCTGATCGAGGGCTTCCCCACGTACGGAGGCCTGGCCGGCCGCGACCTGGAGGCGATGGCGCAGGGGTTGGAGGAGGTGCTCGACGAGCGCTACCTGGCCCATCGCATCGGCCAGATGCAGCAGTTCGGCCAGCGCCTAACGGACTCGGGCGTGCCGATCGTGCTCCCCGTGGGCGGCCATGCCGTGTACCTCGACGCCAAGCGGTTCCTGCCGCACATCCCCCAGGAGCAGTTCCCCGCGCAGGCGCTCACCTGTGCGCTGTACCTGGAAGGCGGGATTCGCGGCGTGGAGATCGGCGGGCTCATGTTCGCGACTCGCGGGGAGTGGCCCGAGCTGGAGCTGGTGCGCCTGGCCGTGCCCCGCCGGGTCTACACCCGCAGCCATCTGGACTACGTCGCCGACATCTGCGCCAAGCTCTACCGGGAGCGGGAATCCATCCGCGGACTCGAGATCACCTACGAGGCGGCCGTGCTGCGGCACTTCACGGCTCGGCTGGAGCCGGTCGGCGCCGCATAACGTCGCGCGGGCAAATGACTGCCCTCAAGACCCTGCTCTTTACCGTGTTCGTCCCCGGAACGGTCGCCGGGGTGGTGCCGTACCTCCTGGTGCGGGGAGAGGTGGGTGGCACCGGCTCGCTCGGCGCCGCGCGCTGGCTCGGCCTCGTTCCCGCCCTCGCTGGGCTGGTGATCTACCTGTGCTCCGCCTGGGACTTCGTGGTAACCGGTCACGGCACACCGGCACCCATCGATCCACCACACCATCTGGTCGCGCGCGGGTTCTACCGCTTCTCGCGCAATCCCATGTACGTGGGCGTGCTCGCAATACTGACGGGCGAAGCGGTCCTGCTTGGTTCGCCCACATTGCTGGTGTATGCCCTTGCGGTGGGCATTGGATTTCATCTCTTCGTCGTGCTGTACGAGGAGCCTACGCTTCACCGGTTATTCGGAAAGGCGTACGAGCAGTACTGCACGAAAGTGCCGCGGTGGCTCTTGCCGCGCCGGCGACCGGGCGCCCCTACGACTCCCGCCGGTCCACCCGCCTGAGGAACTCCTGCGTGAACTCCGGCCCGCCATCGCCCTCCTGGGCCAGCAGTTCACGCATTTCCGCCAACTCCTTCTGCGCGGCGTCCGCCGCGGGTGTGCCGGGGTAGCGCTCGCACAGGAGCATTAGCTCTGGAATCGCCCTGCGCGGGGTGCGGGACTTGTGGATGTACAGCTCGATGAGCTCTTGCGAGATCACTAATCCCTGCAAGCCCTTGAGCTTCGACTCCGCACGCGCCCGCTCAAACCACGACGCGGCTTCGTCGTACCGCGCCAGGTGGTCCCGCAGCAGTCGGGCCAGCCGGAAGTACGGCTCTGGATCCTCCGGATACTCTAGGCACGCCAGCTCGTAGGCTGCGGCTGCGTCCTCGTACTCTCCCCGCTCCACGAGGGAGGCGGCCTGGGAGTACTCGTGCCGGACGGCGGTGCCTGTTGGGTTGTAGAGCGCCTGGACGGCGCGGGCGGCGGAGCGCGCCGCAAGCTGGCTCAATCCCAGAGCGACCAGGATAGGCAGAATGAACCCGACGACCGCGAATAGGAACGGGTTGCCACCCACCTTGGCGGCAAGCAAGGCGCCTATCGGGATGCCTCCCAGCCCGGCAAACGTACCCCACGCCACCGCCTTGAAACGATACATGCGCTCGGCGGCGTCCACATCTTTGAGACGGCCCATGCCATATAGGGCTCCACCCGCGGCGCGCCGTCAAGCCACGAACCGGCACGGCTGGTCGCTGGGCCGCGCGTGCGCCATCTTAGCCCTCGCCACAATGAATGCAGAATGGCTCAGCGCTGCGGCAGTTCGCCGACGCGCAACGGCACCGGTGAGAATGAGCCGCGCGCGGCGTCGAGGGCGAGGAGGCGGCCCGTGAGAACGATCGGTCTGCTGGGCGGGATGAGTTGGGAGTCCTCCCAGACCTACTACAAGCTCATCAACGAGGCGGTTCGCGACCGACTCGGAGGGCTGCACTCAGCCGAGTGCGTGCTCTACAGCGTCGACTTCGAGCCGATCGAGCAGTTGCAGTCGTCCGGCGCATGGGAGGCGGCCGGAGCGATCCTGGCCGACGCCGCGCGCCGGGTAGAATCTGCCGGCGCCGACTTCCTGGTGCTGTGCACCAACACCATGCACAAGGTGGCCCCGCTGATCGAAGCGGCGATCGAGATCCCCCTGCTGCACCTCGCTGACGCGACGGGCGAGGCCGTCAGAAGCGCCGGCTTCGAGACCGTCGGCCTCCTCGGCACCCGGTTCACCATGGGAGAGGACTTCTACCGCGGCCGGCTCACGGAGCGCCACGGGCTGAAGGTGCTGATTCCCCCCGAGCCCGAGCGTGAGCTGATCGATCGGGTGATCTTCGAGGAGCTGTGCGTGGGAAAGTGCCTGGACGGGTCCCGCAAGCAGTACGTAGCGATCATCGATCGCCTCGCCGAGCGCGGCGCCGAGGCGGTGATCCTGGGGTGCACCGAGATCTCGCTTCTGGTGAAGCCGACGGACTCCTCGGTGCCGCTACTCGACACCACGGCCATCCACGCCGAGAAGGCCGTGGAGTGGGCGCTGGCCTAGAAGTGCGTGGAGAACTGCCCCCCGGCGACGAGCGTCCAGTCCATCTCGAGCTGCGGACCGTCCAGGCTCTGATAGAAGGGGACGAGGCCTTCCACCGCGAGGCGCAGTCCCTTGAAGAACCCGCTCATGATGTACGTGTTGAGTCCCATCCCCACTTCGGCACGCGTGAACGCCCTGAGCAACGGATCGGCGGTCGGCACGAACGTCGGGTCGAGCGCCGGATCCGCTCCCTCGATGTTCTGCTGCCGCGTGACCACCCCACGCAGTGATGCACTCACCTCGGGGATGAACTTGTACGCCAGCCACCCGGTACCCATGTAGGTGCTGCCCAGCGTGTAGTCACGGCTGTTCGTGCCCAGCCGGAACGTGCCCAACCCCTGAACCCCCCAGGAGAAGTGGGTGATCTGGCCCAGGTATGTGAGCCCTCCGGTCACGTCCCACGTACCCGATCCCGTCTGCATCGGATACGGAAGCTGCTGGACGTCGGGCGCACTCGCCGGTGTCACGTCTTGCTTGCTGATGGATCCGGTGGGAATGCCGAGGGCAACGTTGAGATGGACACTCTGGCGGTCCCACTTGGGGAGCTGGATCAGACCGCCGAGCTTGATGTCGCCCAGCCCACGGGAGACGGTGGTGAACGTCCGGGCGTTGCGTGCCATGTGGTCCATCAAGTTCTGATGCACCGGCACCATGAGCGTGAGCGTCACGAAGTCGGCGGGAGCGTACATCACCCCGAACATGTGCATCTGCATGGGCATGCTCGTGGGCGTCACCGTGAACTGGTAGTCGCCGGCGGGATCGACGACAGCCCAGTTGGTGACCTTCTCAGTGCCGACGCGGCTGTCCTCCATGAACATGTACATGTAGCGATAGGACAGCATGATCTCGCCGGCTTCGTGCGTGTGATCGCCCATCACGCCGAGCGGCGCGTGACCGTCGGCGCGGGAGGAGGTCCATTGGGCGTGGCCGACCGATGCCCCACACAGGAGTAGCGAGATTGTCACGAGAGTAGTACGGATCATTGGCGCAACGCTTGCTCGCGGATCAGGTCACGGGTATTCAACAGAGGGCGATCAGTCTATGTTCCGGCTCAGGTCCTGGCAAGGAGGTCCGATGCGCTCGGTGGCCATATCGCTCGGTGCCGCGGTGCTGCTCGGCGTCGCCGCTACGCCGGCAACCGCTCAGCTCAACTCCATCCCGGTGTACACTTCCCCCAAGGGTGGCACTGGCATCTCCGTCTTCGCCGACTACGGCAAGGGACTCAACGAGGAGTCGGGGAAGAACCGTGCCCTCGCCGCTCGCGCGGTGATCGGGTTGGCGATGCTCCAACTCGGGGCAGGGATCGGCACCGTCAACCCGGAGATCGCCGGGGAGCGCCAGAACTCCTTCCAGTGGATGGCCACCGCTGCACTGCGCCTCATCGGCGGAGGCGTCATGCCCCTGGCCGTCAACGTCCAGGTCGGATACGGGCGCGTCGAGATCGCCCAGGATTCGACGGAGGTCAATATCCCGATCAGCGTGGGCGTGGGGGTGAGCCCGCCCATCCCGGGGTTCTCCCTCGAGCTGTGGGCAGCCCCACGATACTCGGTGCGCGACCTGAAAGTCGGTGATCTCAGCGTGAGCCAGAACGGGGTCGGCATCTCGGCCGGGGTAGACCTCGGCTTCAGCATGGGGCTCGGGGTGCACGCCGCGGTCGATTGGGAGTATCTCGGGGAGGAGTCGGGTAGCATCTTCGATCTGCCGTCCACCAAACCTGCGGTCTTCGGCGTGGGTGTCAGCTACAACTTCAAGTTGCCGGGAGGAATCTGACGGCGGCGGGTCTAGTTCACCCACCTCCACTCGAGTCCGTCCGAATCCGTCAATAGCAGCGTTACACCATCGGCCTGACCCTCCAGCACGCTGCCAACCTCATTCGTGACCGTGATCTCCTGCTGCACCAGCGCGTACGTGCAATCCGTGCGTAGCCTGCCCGCGATACCCGTTTCGAGCCCCGATCGACACGTGCCGTCAGCTCTCAACTCCATCCAGCCACTGAGGATGGGGATCGTGTTGGCCTCGATCTGAATGAGATACGGGAGCCCGTTGCCATCCACTGCAACGAGCGAGTAGAACCCGGCCACGTCCGCGGGACCGAATCCGTCGCCGCAGCCGGCAAGCGCGACAGCACACGAAGTTGTCAGCAGCGCTGACCTGAGAAACCGCCGAATGGTGGTCACTCCTGTGCAGAGGGCTGCGAAGCTCGGAGGGGGCGAGCAGCCCGGATGACACCGCCTTGTGGACCCCTACAATACCGCCCGAGCCGCCACGGGGTTCCCAAACCGGCGAGTCACCAAGGTAGCCAAGCGCCGAAGACTGCGGGAGCCCCGGAGGCGACACCACCAGCAAACGTCTATATTCCCACCGGACAACGAGTTGGCGATCACGCCCGAGCGAGGGGAGAGTGATGGAAGTGCTGCGGGGACTCAGGCCGGTCGATTACCTGCTCGTCATCTTCAATGCCGGCTTCGGGCTGCTGTGGCTCACCGCGCTGTGGCGCAGTCCAGCCGCGCCCTGGCTCGTCGCCGCGCACGCTGCAGCCATTGCACTCTGCATCCTGGCCGGCAGGCTCGGCGACGACGCGTCACCTGTTGGCCGCGCCCTGCGGGACCTCTACCCCATCGTGCTCATCGCGCTCTACTGGCTCGAGATGGGTCTGATCCGTCACACGTTCCACACGAGCACGTTCGACGCACCGATTGCCGCGGCGGACGTCTGGCTGTTCGGGCAGCACTTGCAGGAGGCGTGGGCGCCCGCCATGCCGCAGCTTTGGTTCAGCGAGTTCATGTTCGCGGCGTACTGGGTCTACTACCCGATGGTCTTCCTCACACCGCTGGTGCTAGTGCTGTGGAAACACCCGCAGACTCAGCGGGTGATCTTCGCCACGACCGTGGCGTACCTCACCTGCTACACCATGTACGCCATTGTGCCGGTCGATGGGCCGAGCCACACCGTGCAGCGCTTTCAGGGCCCACACACCGAGGGGTTCTTCTATCAGTTGGTGATGTCGGGGACGCATGCCGCCGACTCCATGGGGACGGCCTTCCCCAGCTCGCATGTGGTAGGGGCGGTGACCGTGGCGCTGCTGGCGGTCGTGTGGTTCTCGTGGCGCTGGGCGATGCTGTTCATCCTGGGCGCACTGGGCGTCACGCTTTCGACCGTGTACACCCAGGGGCACTTCGCGATCGACTCGGTGATCGGCGTGGTCTTCGCGATCGCCGTTTACTTCCTCGTGACACCGTTGCTGGAGCGGACCTTCAGCGGCAGGCCATTTGCCGGGCCAGCCCCGCCACCCGACTCCCCAGCCCACGAGCCTTCTCGAGAAACTGCTCGTTGACCTGACCGGGCTCCGAGACGAACGGGGCCTCTTCGGTCACTGCGGACGCTCCGAACGCGCTCTGCCACTCACCCCCTCCGACCACGATCATCCCATAGATCAGCATGGACCGCAGGATCGCCAGCTGAGTGGTCTCCTCTCCCGCGGAGATTCCCCCGGCAGACACGAAGGCGGCACCTAGCTTGTCCCGCATCTCGCCACCCAGGAAGGGCCAGCGCAGGATGAACTCCTGCACCGGCAGCGCCACGTTGGCGTTGTGCACGGGACTGCCCACGATGACCGCGTGCGCCCCAACGAGCAGCTCAGTAGTGACGCTGTCGACGGGGAGCATGGCCACGTCCGCTCCCCCATCGGTCGCGCCGTTGGCCACGGCTTCCGCCATCACACGGGTCCGCCCGGTCTGGCTGTAGTAGGCCACGACAACCGAGGGGCTGCACTGCGCGAGCGACGACTCGGCGTACACGACGATGAGCAATAGCAGGACCGGAATCATCCGTGACATCGACAGCTCCTTTCTGCCCGTCATTCACCATCGCGCTCGGGCGGTCGAGCCCTATGCGAGCCAGCGATCGCGGTGCTCGGCGACGAACGCATCGTCGGTGAGGTGAGGATACGTGGCGAGCACCCGATCTATCTCTTCATTCTGGCCCGGAGACAACCGCTCCGACAACCGAACGCACCAGGTGCCCTCCAACAGTCCTTGGCGGCGCAGCACCTCGTGGATCCCGGGGAGGCATCCCGCGTAGCCGTTGGCCACATCGAAGATCACGGCGTTTGCGTCTGTCAGCTCGGCGGCCAGCGTAAGCAGCTCGGGCGGCGCCGATTTGCCGCTCGCGACAATCCCCCGACACTGGACGTGCAACTCCACCGCGCGCCGCGTCCACACGGCCCACTGCCCGAGTAGGCCTCCGACGAAGCGCACGGGAAGGTGGTCACCGAACCGGAACTCCGTCAGCAGGTCCAGCACGATGTGATCGTCGTTGCCCGTGTACAGTGCGATGTCGGCGGCGCGTCCCGACTCGGCGACCGTGCGCACGACCTCCTCGGTGCGGTCGCGGTCGAACGGAGCGACCTTGATGGCGACGAGATCTTCGAGCTCCAACAGGTCGCGCCAGAACGCGCCGGGAAGATCGCGGCCGCCGACCGCTGGCTGCAGATAGAACCCCATCACCGGCATGATCTCGCAGACCGCGCGCACGTGGTCGACCAGTTGCGCGTGCGAGTGTTCGGCGAGGCCCCCGAGCGATACCAGGGCGACGTGAAACCCCAGCTGCTGCGCCAGCGCCGCTTCCGACGTCGCCTGCCGCGTGTCGCCCACGACGCCGGCGATGCGGACGACGCAATCGCGCACCCGTTCGTAGGCGTCCACGGTGCTGGCGGCGAGTGAGAGCACGGGCTCGTACAGGCCCACGGCCGGGTCGTGGATCGCGAACTGCGTGGTGTGTACGCCGACGGCGATACCGCTCGCGCCGGCGTCCAGGTAATAGCGGGTCAACGCGGCCTGGCGCCGCTCGTCCAGCTGGCGGTCAGACATCAGCGCCAGCGGGTGTGCGGGAATCACACCTCCTTCCAGTAGCCGGGCGCGCAGGTCGAACCCCATCAGAACTTCCCCTCCCGCTCTTCGAAGTGTGTCGGCAGGCCCAACGATGCCTTGCCCTCCCGTACCCACTCTGCCACCCAGTGAACCAGCGTATCTACCGAAACTGTGGGCGGCCCGAACAGCTCCACGCAGCGGGAGGCATCGCTCAATAGCGCGGTCGAGGCTTCCTCCCCAGCAAACACCGGCTCCCGATTCAGCACCTTGCCGAGTCGCTCGGCCAGCGTTCTCACTGCAATTCTCTCGGGGCCGGTGACGTTGAGGGTGGTCGGTGGCACACCGCAGTGCGCGAGCGACCGCAACGCAATCGCGTTGGCGTCGCGCTGCCAGATGACGTTGACATGACCCATCGTGAGGTCGACGGGCTCACCCCTCCAAAGGCGGTCAGCCAGGTCCTGCAGCACGCCGTAGCGCAGCTCGACGGCGTAGTTCAACCGCAGGATCATGAGCGGCGTCTGCTGACCCTCTGCCAGGAACGTGACCACACGCTCCCGCGCCACTACCGACTCGGCGTACTCACCGATCGGCTCCAACGGATCGCTCTCGACAGATCCGTTGCCGGTCGTGGGAGTCAGCGGATACACGTTGCCGGACGAGAACACCACCGTCCGTGACGCGGGGAAGCGCTGCAGCACCATGCCCGGCAGCACGGCGTTCAGCGTCCAGGTAGTAGTGGGGTCGTCGCTCGTGCCGAACTTCTGGCCGGCCATGAACACCACGTTGGGCGCGTCCGGCAGGTTCGCCAACGCCGTGGGATCGAGCAGATCACAGACGACCGTCTCGACCCCGTCCGCCTCGAGCGCCTCCGCCACTCCCGGCGTACTGAAACGGGACACCGCGAAGACACGGCGCCGCACACCGGCCTGGTCCGCGGCACGATGAGCCAATCGCGCCAGGCTCGGACCCATCTTCCCGCCGGCGCCGAGGACGATCAGGTCTCCCTCTAGCTGCGCGGCGGCCGCGATGTCAGAAGCCTCCGGTCGCGACAGGCGCTCTTCCAGCTCGGCTAGGGTGGTCGGGGCTGAGGTAATCAGGCGCTCCTTGTCACTCCAGAACATATCCTCCGAGGACTGTTCGGGAGAGGCTGCCGCAGAGGTGTGCGCCCTGAGCCCACCCTTCTTCCCACGCCCCGCTCCCAACCGTAGTTTCTTCTATCCACCACCCCAGAGGTAGCAATGCGCGCCATATCCCTGCTTCTCTGCACCCTTCTGGTTACAGGCTGTTATCAGCAGACCGGCACCACCGAGGCAGACTTGGAGGCGATCACCGCCGTGTTCGCTGAGTTCGACGCGGCGTCCGCTGCGGGCGACGCTAACCGCATTCTGGCGTTGTACACCGACGACGTCGTGAGCATGCCGCCGAACGCGCTCCCCCGCGTCGGCGTCGCCGTGATGCGAGCACAAATGCAGGGGTTCATCGACCAGTTCACATCCGACCTCACGTCCCGGGTTGAGGAAGTCGAGGTGTCGGGTGACCTGGCGTTTGCCCACGTTTCGTGGGAGCAGACCATGACTCCCAAGGACGAAGGCGACGCCACGCATGAGCAGGGCAAGTGGATCGTCGTCTTCAAGCGGCAGGCCGACGGGTCGTGGAAGTGCTGGCGCGAGATGTGGAGCACATACGAGCCGACCGAGATGTAGGTAGCGCGGTACTCGACAGCCCGCGAACGCGATACAGGGCCCCCACAGCCGGGGGCCCTGTGTCGTTTCATCCCGGCAGCAGGTGCCTCCCCGCTATCTTACATCGTCGCAGGGGGCACCAGGCAACGTGCCACGGAGGGTAGACGCCAGTGGGCGGTGACGGGAAGCGGATGAACGTGTTCGAGCGCTATCTCAGCGTGTGGGTGGCGCTGTGCATGGTGCTCGGGGTAGCCATCGGGAAGCTCGCCCCGGGGCTCGTGGGCGCACTGCGGGACCTCGAGTTCGGGGACAGCAGCCACATCAACGTCCCGATCGCGGTGTTGATCTGGCTGATGATCTACCCGATGATGCTCAAGATCGACTTCACGTCGATCGTGAACGTGGGCAAGCGGCCGCGCGGGCTCTTCGTAACTCTGTTCGTGAACTGGCTGGTGAAGCCGTTCTCGATGGCCTTCTTCGGGTGGCTGTTCTTCAAGCACCTGTTCCTGCCCCTCATCGGCCCCGAGCTGGCAAGCCAATACATCGCGGGCGTCATCATCCTGGCCGCGGCTCCCTGCACGGCCATGGTGTTCGTGTGGTCGTATCTCTCGGACGGCGACCCTGCCTACACGCTGGTGCAGGTGTCGGTGAACGACCTCATCATGCTGCTCCTATTCGCGCCCATCGTGAAGTTCCTGGTCTCGGGAACGTCAGGCCTGCACGTGCCGTTCGAGGTCCTGCTCTACTCGGTCGTGATCTTCGTGGTGATTCCCCTCGTGGCGGGATCGCTGAGTCGGCGCTTCCTGATTCGCCGCAAAGGTGTGGACTGGTTCAACCAGCACTACGTGGCCCGCTTCGCTCCGGTGACGGTGCTCGCCCTGCTCGCCACGCTGGTCCTGATCTTTGGCTTCCAGGCCGAGAACATCACGACACGCTGGTTCCACGTGATCCTGATCGCGATCCCGATCCTGATCCAGGTCTACTTCAATTCATCGCTCGCCTACGGATTGATGCGGCTGTTCCGCGTGCCCTACGCGGTGGCTGCACCCGGGGCGCTCATCGGGGCGTCCAACTTCTTCGAGCTGGCAGTGGCCACGGCGATCGCGCTGTATGGAGCAGGGTCGGGCGCGGCGCTCGCCACGGTCGTGGGGGTGCTGGTAGAGGTTCCGGTGATGCTCTCCGTGTGCCGCGTCTGCGTCGCGACGAAGCACTGGTTCGAGCCACAGGCGGCTTAGGGATCCTGCCGGGAGAGCTCCAGTTCCACCTGCACGCCAACGTGGTCCGATAGGTGCGCGCCAGGCTCGTCGAGCACGGTGCGCGCATCCTGCACCGACCACGTGTGCGCCAACCCCGATCGCGTCAGCACGTAGTCGTAGCGTGCGTCCGTCTTCGTCTCCTGGTATGGGAGCGCCGCGTAGCGATTGCGGCTGGGTACCCACGTGGCCGTTCGGTCGGCGGGTGTCGGGTTTGGCGGCAACGGATCGCTGAAGCCTGCTTCGAGGAGTGCAGCGTACTCGGGCGTCAGGGAATTCTCCGGGCCCGCTGGGACCGGGTACCCGATGGTGGGGGACGTGTTGATATCTCCGGCCAGCACGACGGGATTCCCGTTCGCCTCCCCGTTCACGGCCTCCAGCAGCGGCGCGAGCTGGGCGCAGCGCACGCGAGCGTGCTTCCGCTTCGTACCCGCATAGAGATGGAGGGCGAGCACCGTCACGCGTCCCAGCGGCGTGTCGAGGTGTAGGATCATCCCCCCCTTGTGACCGATCCGCTCGTCAGGCTTCGAGCCCACGTCGCGCGGGTGCCGGATGAAGCGGCTGCCGCTGATCGGCAGGCGCGAGAGCACCAGCAGTCCCCCCGTCACATCGATCGGCACGAGCCGCAAGATGCGCCGGGAGCGCAAGGCATCGGGCGTGGTCACGTAGGGTGGGCACAGCTCACGCAGCACTCGGCGCCGGGCACGCACATCGAACATCTCCTGCAGCACGATGACGTCGGCATCCAGCGCTGCGAGCGCCTGCGGCAGTCGCCGCATACGGCGTCGCTTCTGCTGCGACGGAATGCTGAGCGGCAGCGCCCAAGCGTTGAACGTGACAACCCGGAGGGAGAGTGTTTCCGTCATGACCGCGAACGATAACCCGACGGCCCGGCCGTTGACACCGGTACATCCGATGGCTCTCCTTGTAACATGACACTGCGTATTTTCCTCTTCGCGTGCGTCACGCTGAACACCACACTACCGGCGCAAGAGCGTTTCCCCTACGAGCTCAGCCCGTGGCTGGACGGTGGCCTCACGGCTGGAGGTGTTGCGCTCGTCGTCGGGGCCGTTGCGGTCCGCGAGGGTCAGGAGCCCCTCACCGCGGCGGAGATCGCGGCGCTCGACCCCGCGGATATCAATGGCTTCGACCGCTCCGCCACCGAACAGTGGTCGACCACCGCCGCCAACGTCAGCGACGTGCTCGTCTGGACCATGATGGCGGCGCCCGTGGGCCTGGCGATAGCGACGCCGGGCTCGCGACAGTCCTGGACCGTTGCGGCCATGTGGGGGGAGGCGCTCCTGCTGAACAACGGCGTGATGCAACTACTCAAGGGCGTGACCAACCGCACCCGACCCTACGTCTACAACGACGACCCGGCCATCCCCGACGAGCTGCGGGTCGAGGTCAGTGCCCGCCGCTCGTTCCCGTCCAGCCACACCGCCAACGCGTTCGCATCGGCCGTGTTCTTCAGCTCAGTCTATGCGAAGCTCCATCCCGCCTCATCGGCCAACACGTGGGTGTGGGCGGGCTCCCTGACCCTCGCCGCGGCCACCGGCTACCTGCGCTACCAGGCCGGCAAGCACTATCCCACCGACATCATCGGCGGGGCGATCATCGGCTCCCTGATCGGGTGGGGCGTACCGAAGCTTCATGAGGTCGCGGGCGTGAACCTCACCGTCGCTCCCTCGGAGAACGGCACCGCCATCGGGGTGATGCTGCAGTACTGAGCGCCTCCCACCCTTTTTGCGTCGCCCCCTGCAGCCTGATAGCTTCGACAAACATCTTCGCCACTTCACGGGCCGCGAGTGACAACATGATTCATCGCGTACTCCCTCAGCTATGTCTGGCCGTCGCGGTGCTTCACGTCACCGCGACGTCGCCCCTCGCGCAGCAGCTCTCCAGCACCGAGATCCAGCAATACGGCGAAGAACAGGCCCCGCACGCGATGGATTTGTTCCGCGAGTACCTACGGATCCCCAACGACGCGCACTTCCCCAACGATCTACGGGGAGTCATCGACTGGCTCACCGTCGAGTTCCAGAAGCGCGGGTTCAGTACCGAGGAGCTGGAGACCGGCCGCATCCCCATCCTGCTGGCCGAGCGGACGTTCCCGAACGCCGAGCGCACGCTATTGGTCTATCTCCAGTCCGACGGGCAGCCGGTGGATCCGTCTCGCTGGACCCAGGAGTCGCCGTACGAGCCGGTACTGCGCGAGCGCGGTGAGGATGGCGAGTGGCACGACATCCCGTGGGGCAGCCTGCGCGGTGAATGGGATCCGGAGTGGCGCATCTTCGCGCGCTCGACCTCCGACTCGAAGGGACAGAACGTCAAGTTCTTCGCGGCGCTGTCCGCGATGGATGCCGCCGGAGTCACACCCGACTTCAACATCAAGGTCATCGTCGATTCCGAAGAGGAATTGGGATCGCCCAATCTGCCGGCCGCGGTCGAGCGGTATCGGGAAAAGCTCGCCGCCGACATGCTCGTCATCTTCGACGGCCCGCGTCACCCGACCAATCTGCCGACGCTGACGTTCGGGGCGCGCGGCATTGCCACGATCACGCTCACCGTGTACGGGCCGCGCGTCCCGCAGCACAGCGGGCACTATGGCAATTGGGTGCCGAACCCGGCTTTCCGTCTCACGCAGATCCTCGCGTCCATGAAGGACGAGTACGGACGCGTGACCATCCCGGGGTTCTACGATGGCGTCGTTCTCGACGAGGCAGCGCGAGCCGTGCTGGCGCGCGTGCCCGACGACGAGACGACGATCAAGCAGCAACTGGGCATCGTCGAGACCGATAGCGTCGGCGCGACGCTCCAGGAAGCCCGTCAGTACCCATCGATCAACATTCGCGGCATGGCGTCGGGCTGGGTGGGCGAACAGCGCCGCACCATCGTGCCAGCCTTCGCGACCGCCGAGATCGACGTGCGCCTGGTAAAGGAGAGCGACCCCGAGCGTCTGCTGGGCCTCATTCGGAGGCACATCGAGGGACTTGGCTATTACGTCATCGATCGTGAGCCAACCGAACCGGAACGCCAGAGCCGACCGCGGATAGCCACCTTCACGTCGAGCATCTCGTACGCTGCATACCGCACCGAGATGGACTCGGAGATCGGACACTGGCTGACCGATGCGATGGTGCATCTCTTTGGCGAAGAGCCGATCAAGATCCGCACGAGCGGTGGGTCCATTCCCATCGCACCGTTCGTGACCACACTCGACGTGCCGGCTGTCACCGTTCCGACGGTAAACCCCGACAATAACCAGCACAGCCCCAACGAAAACCTCCGGCTGGGCAACTTCGTGGAGGGGATCCAGGTGATGTTGGCGATCCTGCAGCAGCCGGCACCCCATCCCTGAGAAGACCGTTGGCCGCCTCCGACTATTCGAACACCGGCAAGCCACCTGCGGAGGGCGCGCAAGGCGACGCTGCTGCCGACGTGATCGCTGCCTCTCGTCGGCCCCAAGGAGCCCGCCGCTTCGGACTCTTCGTGCTGGCGTTCGGGTCGGGCTTCGCAGTGCTCACCATCGAAATCGCCGGGGCCCGGCTCATCGCGCCGGTCTTCGGATTCTCGGCCGTCCCGTGGACGGCAGTCATTGGCGTGATCCTGGCCGCCCTGGCGGTGGGGAGCCATCTGGGGGGACGGCTGGCCGACCAACGGCGGATCCCCCTGTCGGCTGTCCTGGTCGCCGCGGCGCTCACGGGGGCGTTGCCCGTCGTGGGCGCGAGCATCCCATGGATGGCCCGCGAATTCATGGGCTTCATCGGAGGGGCGCTCACCAGTGCACTGATTCTGTTCGCACCGGCGGTTCTCTGCCTCGGCGCGGTTGTCCCGTATCTCGTCAAGGCGGATACCGAGAGCCTGGGGAACGTGGGGCGCCGGGCGGGTGACGTGAGCGCAGCGGCCACGGCGGGCTCCATCGCCGGCACGTTCACGACCGGCTTCGTCCTGCTTCCGGCATTCCCGCTCCCGGTCCTCCTGGGGCTCACCGCGGCGGGCCTCCTCGTGATGGCCGGTCTCTCCGGTTGGATCCTGGGGAAGCGAGTATCCACGGTGTTCATCGCCCTCGGCGCCATTGGCCTGGCCACCTTGGGCGTGGCCTCGGCCCAGCGCCCCGCGGACACACTGCATCAAGAGCAGACGCTCTACGCCTCGGTGAGGGTCACCGAGCGCGATTGGGGAGATGGACGCCTCGTGCGCGAGCTCTGGCAGAACGGCGCTTCGTCATCCGCCGAGTACGTGGACACCGGGAATCCGGCCCACTGGTACGTCGCTGCCAGCGGCTTGATTCTCGAGCCCGTCATGGACGACGTGGAGTCGATGCTCGTGCTAGGCGGGGCGGCTCTTTCGCTACCGGTGGCGTTCAGCAGATGGAAGCCTCAAGTGCGCATCGACGTCGTCGAGATCGATCCTGTCGTTACCGAGATGGCAGCGGAGTACTTCGCCTACGGAAGGGCGGAGTATCCAAATATCCACGTGCTGCACGAGGATGCGCGCGTCTACGTCCGGGACGGCGGGGAGCTCTACGACCTGATCTATTTGGACGTGTCCGACCACTTGCTCACTGTTCCGTGGACCATGGTGACGGTAGAGGCGTTCACGGACATGGCGAACCGCCTGAAGCCGGACGGGCTATTCGTGGCCAACGTGCTCTCGCCCCTGTCGGGGCCCGGCGTGGGCTTCCTCCAACGCCTTCGCGCCACCGCGGTGGAGGTGTTCGAAGAGGTGCAGGTCTACGTGACGGATTCCGAAGTGGACCCAGCCGCCATCCAGAACCTCATCATGGTGGCGAGTCGCGACGCCTTTGCGGTCCCGAGGCTCGACTGGCCGGTAGCTGGACCCGGAGCGGCGGGACGTCCCCTGCGCGACGCCTGGGCGCCGGTAGAGTATCTGCAAGCGCGGATCTTCCTACAGGGTATCCGGTGGAACTGAAGATGGTGGATCCGGAGATGACATAGCAACGGACGATCAAGGCTGGCCCTTCGTGCCCTGATTCCCCATCTTGGGCCTAGCTCCCAACGAGGTCAGGCATGACCTCCACCAGCCGCTGGACCAACCGATGAGTACGCCCGGCGACGAGAGCCCGGCGTCACACCCGGACCCCGCGACGGACACGCCCGCTGCCCGTCAGCAGGCCCACCCTCTCGCCGAATTCACGCTCGACCTCGCCAAGGCCATGCTCCGGACCGGGTATTACGCGCCGGATCATCCGCAGGCGCAGCTATCCCGGGCCGGACTGTACGAGGAGTTCTGCCGCGTCCTGGAGGATCGGGCGGGACTCACCTACCTGGTCGGAATGGACCGCGACCACCGCACGCTCATGATCGACGGGTACGACCCTGACCCTCTCATGCTCGACACGATCATGATCAGCGGCATGGCAGAGCTGTTCACCCCGAAGCTGCTGGACTTCTTCAACAGACGACATCTCTTGAGCTTCTCCCTCCTAGTCGGGATCGAGGCCGAGGAGTTCAACGCCTTCATCGTCTTGATGAGCGAGCCGCCCAGAGCGGGCCGCGCCGATGAGGAGCGGGACCGCGTAACCCAGGCGTTCGTCGATCAGCACATCGTGCATGTGTCGACGCTGTTCGAGGCAGACGTCCTCGGGCGGGAGCGCCGGCTACCCTGGCGGGTGGAGCGGGCCCTGAGCAGGCTGGGGAGAGACCTCAGCATGCTCCCCCTGTACAAGAAGGCGTCACCGGAGAAGCTCCAGCAGATCAAGATTCAGATCATCGACGAGGTGATCCGCCCCTTACGCACGCCGCAGCTCCTCGCCGACCTGCTGGTGAACTGCGACATCCTCGCCAAGGACATTGCCGTCCTGGAGGAAGCGCAGGTCGAGCGCGAGATCATCGCACAGATTCCTCCGGAGCGGCTGGTTTCTACCACCGGGCAGCTGATCGAAAGCCTGCAGCAGTTGACGGAGACGCAGGACGAGGAATCCTCGGAGCTCGCGAATCGGCACCGACTCATCATCCGGGACATACTGAATCAACTCGGCGAGGCAGAAGTGGAAGTCGCCGGCGAGTTGCTCGAGGCCGTCGTCAAGCAGAACGTGTTCGCCCGTGGCGAGCTGCCGGAGAGCCTGCAAAGGATGCTCAAGCGGCAGCTGGTGGTTCGAGAATTCCTCGCCAACAGTGATGACTACCTGAGGGGCATGGCACACTTCCCCGCCGGTGAGTTTGGCAAGCGTCTCAATGCGATTGCTCGGGTGGTCTTCCCCGAGCTCGTACGTCGGGGCGGCCATTGGGCCGAAGCGGCGGGGATATTCGAAGCGCTTCGCTCGGGAGGCCACGAGACTGAAGCCGGCGAAACGGTCCAGGCACTACTCCATGCATTCGGCCGGTTTCTCGCCGTCGACGAAGAAGTTCGGCAGCTCCTCAACGCTCTGAGCGACGAGCTGCTCGACAAGGAGGCGCGCGACGCAGTCGTGGCGCTCCTGTCGATCAGCGGCGAGGCCGCCGTTGAGGGACTGCAGGAGACGTACGCCGCCTCGACCAGTGTCTCCGTCCGTGCGAGCGCCTTCGAGGTCATGAAGGGCATCGGCACGCCCGCCTTGGTGCCGTTCCTGAAGGCACTGCCGAACATCGAACCCGAGTGGTCGGCCATCCATCACGTCTTGGCAGCTCTCGATGGCCAGAGCGATCCGGCACTGGCCGATTCGATCAAGCCGTTTCTACGGCACGAAAACGCGCGCGTCCGTCAGGCGGCTCTCACGAGAGTCTTCGAGCTGCTTGGGCCAGATTCGGAAACTAGCCTGATCCGGGCACTGCACGATTCGGACGCCGTCACGCGTCGCGCGGCAGTCACGTGTCTCGGGGGCCTCCACAGCCAGAATCCCGAGGTTTTGGCATTCTACGCGGGCATCTTGCAGCCCGAATCGGTTGCGGATGACGAGACGGAGGACGAAGAGGTTGTTGTGGAAGTATGCCGGTCCCTCACCGGCGTGGGCGAGGCGGCCTTCCCGGACGGTTCGAGCGCCGAGCAAGTCTTGCTCGCCGCGGTTCACCAGGAGGGCCGGAAGAAGAGGATCTCGGGCATGTTTCAAAAACCGCCCCTGTACCACGGCGAGCGGGTACGGGTCGCCATCTGCGAAGCGCTCGGTACCGTGGGGACGGAGCGAGCCATCGAAACCCTGCAGGAACTCGCGTCTAGCGAAGCAGACACCATAGCCGAAGCCGCGCGAGCCGCCGTGGAGCAGATCCAGGAACGAGGCCACGACGCCCGCGGTGCACCGCCGGGCCCAGTGGGCTGATATGAAATCCCTCTATCGAGCGGAAGTCGAGCCAGGTCGCAGCACTGTATCCTCCCACAGGAGGTGACACATGGCCGATCGCGTGAAGAAGATCAACTACTGCTACGTCAAAGTTCCCAACCGTGCCGGGCAAGGAGACAAGGTCCTTGGTGAGCTTCGGGAGGGCGGAGTCAACCTGCTGGCGTACTCGGGGTTCCCCGCCGGCGCGGGCAAGTCGCAGCTCGACTTTGTTCCGGATAACATGCCAGCCTTCCGTGCAGTGGCGCGGAAGAACGGCTGGCGCATAAGCAAGGTCAAGAAGGGATTCCTGATCACCGGCGGCGACCGGCTGGGGGCCGCGCACAGGCATATCAGCAAGCTCGGCGCTGCCAAGATCAACATCACCGCCGCTGACGCGGTAGCGGCCGGCAAGGGGCGGTACGGGATGATCCTCTGGGTGAACCCGAATCAGTACAACCGAGCGGCGAGAGTGCTCGGGGCAAGGTAGCGCACTCGAGACACGAAAGCCCCGCTCGCGCAGGGCTTTCTCAAAGGCGCCGGGCGGACTCGAACCGCCGAATGGAGGTTTTGCAGACCTCTGCCTTACCACTTGGCTACGGCGCCAGCTCGGAAGTGAAAAGTCGCACCGGGCGGGGGGTTTCTCAAGCCACCACTCGGCGCGCAGAGAGGGTCGTCAGGCCGGCTCGTCCAACACGGCCCGCACTCCCCGCACCAGCTCGGTGAGAGTCCAGGGCTTGGGAAGGAGGGGGGCGTCGAACTCGTGTTCCATGCGCTCGTGGGCCTCGGCGCCCGCGTAGCCCGTGGTGAAGAGGAACTTCGACCTGCTACCGGTGAGCCGCAGTGCGTCGCGCAGCTCGTAGCCGTTCATGTTTGGCATCACGATGTCGGACACCACGATGTCCACCGCACAGTCGGCAGCGTCCATCAGCTCCAACGCTTCGAGACCGTCCGAGGCCGCCAGCACGGTGTAGCCGAATCGCTCCAGGATGCGCTTGCCCGTGATGCGCAGCCGCTGCTCGTCCTCCACCAGCAGAATCGTCTCGCTGCCCCGTGGCAGCTCTTCCTCCCGCAGCTCCACTGCCGCGGCGCTGGGCGCGCTGCTGCGCGCGTAGGGGAAGAACAGCTTCACCACCGTCCCCTTCCCCTTCTCGCTCTCCAGATCCACGAAACCACCCTGCTGGTTCATGAGGCCGTAGATCATCGACATCCCCAACCCTGTACCGCCATCGGGCGGTTTGGTCGTGAAGAACGGCTCGAACACTCGTTGCGCGACTTCCTCGTCCATGCCCACTCCGGTGTCGCGCACCCGCACGCAGCAGTACTCGCCCGGCGCCGATCCTGGATGTGACAGGGCGAAGGTCGCGTCCACCGCGATCCGCTCCAACTCGATGCGCAGCGTGCCGCCGCTCGGCATCGCGTCGCGCGCATTGGTCGCCAGGTTGATCACGATCTGTTCCACGGCCATCGGGTCGGCAAGCACCCGGTCGCACGAGGAATCCGCGGCGAGCTCGATCGCGATCGTCTCCGGAATGAGGCGGCGCAGCACCCGCTCGAGATCGGTGACGATCTTGGACAGGTCCACCGACTTGAGGCTCAGCTCCTCCTGCCGCGCGAAACCCAGGAGCTTCTTCACCAGGTCGCGTGCCTTGCGGCCGGCGCTCTGGAGCTGGTCCAGCTCTTCCAGCATGTGCTGGTACTCGGGCGGCAACGAGTGACCCACCAGTTCCGCGTTCGCGAGCATGACGGTGAGCAGGTTGTTGAAGTCGTGGGCGATGCCACCCGTGAGCCGCCCCAGCGCCTCCATCTTCTGGGCCTGGCGCAGCTGCGCCTCCAGTTCCAGCCGCTCCTCCTGGCTGCGCTGCCGCTCGGCCATCTCCCGACGCAACCGGGTGTTCGCCTCTGTGAGCTCGGTCGTGCGCTCCAGTACCCGCTTGTCGAGCTCATCGTACGCTTGCTTGAGCACACCCTCCGCTTCCTTGCGCTCGGTGATGTCTTCGCAGGTCGTGACTACGCCAACGGGATCGCCGTCCGCGTCGCGCACGACGTCCGAGAGCAGACGCACGGGGAAGCGGCTACCGTCCTTGCGCACGTTGACGCTGTCCCGCTGCCAGCTCGAGAGGCCCCTGAGCTGCGGCTTGGAGAGGCGCTGACGCTCCTCGGGCACGGTGAAGATACCGACGTCCTGGCCGATCAGCTCCTCGACCACATAGCCGTGCATCGCCGAGTCGGCGGGGTTGGTGTAGACGATCCTGCCCTGGACATCCGTCACGGTGACACCGAGCTGCATCGTCTCGAGCGCCTTTTCCAGCTGGCGCAGCGCCTCCTCGGCCCGCTCCCGCCCCAACTCCTCGTGGTCGATGCGGGCGCGCAGCTCTGCCAAGAGCGCACGGGGGTCCGCCCGGTGGGAGGCGGGGCTACCGCCCTTGTCGGTGGAATCGCCCGTGCGGGCGCGGGGGTGAGCCGGGGTGGTGCCGCTAGCCATTGTAGATCTCGCCACCCCGATCTCGGTAGAGTTCGAGCACCGCTAGCGCCTCCTCACGGAGGACACCGCGCTGGATCTCAATTCCGCGGTTCTCCAGGTACCTGTACGACTCCGGAAACACTGGCCCTTCATCGAATTCGAGTATGTGAGCGTCCTCACGTCGGGCCCCGCATAACACTCGACTCACGCCACTCCACAGCAACGCGCCGAGACACATTGCGCATGGGTCGCACGACGCAGCCACGTCATGCGCCGGCAGCCCCTCTGCGCGAAGCGAGTACGATCCCACTCGCGACTGCGCCATCATCATGGCGACCATCTCGGCATGCAGCGTCGAATTGCGATGCGAAACGACGAGATTCACACCGACCGACACGAGTCTCCCACTGCCCCGCTCGAACACGGCCGCGCCGAACGGTCCACCGGTTCGCCGCTCCACGTTCTCCCGGGAGAGCGCGATCGCTAGGCGCATGCGGTCCTCTGCCGTCTCGCAAGGGCGATCCCAGTCGACGACATCGCCGATCCAGTCGGGATAGGCGATACGGACCTCCGGGAGGCCGCTCACCGATCCCTGCTCCCGTGCACGCGCTCGCCCCATGCGAGCGGCGCAACGTAGCGGCCCGGCGTCACCGTGGCGTCACCTCGGGCAGGTACCGCTTGGGAAACTTGGCCACCACGGTGTAGGCCGGGTCCACGATGTTGGCCACCGTGCTCTCGCCGAGCTGGCTCACCAGCTGGTAGGCGTCCCAGCGCCCGAACCCGTGCTCCTGAAGCCACTCGACGAGCTCGACGTGCGCCAGTCGGAAGGCGTCGATCAGCGGCCGGGCGCTGCCGGCCACCATGATGTACTCGGCGTCCTCCAGCCGGGGCCAGTCGATGGTCTCACCTTTGATGACGTCGATTTCCAGCACGACGTCCGCGGAGGTTTCGAGACCCGTACCCGACACTTCTCCGTGTCCCTGCCGCGCGTGCACGTCCCCGAAGTAGAGGTACGCCCCCTCGTGGAAGATCGGCAGGTAGACGGTCGTACCCTCCCGCACCTCCGGTGCGTCCATGTTGCCGCCGAAGTCTCCCGGCCAGAGCCCGCTGAACGCCTCCTCCCCCCGCGGGGCCACCGCGACACGTCCCAGCATGGGTTGGAGCTCGATCTCGATCTGACCGATGCGGCTGTTCGGCAACTCCGTCGTGGCCACCATGCGATCGCGGTCGAGGCGCCACACGTAGCGCCGCTCGGGAATCGGATCGTTGAGCAGCCGCACGCGGTTATCGGTAGCGAGCCCTCCGAAGGTGGAGTAGATGCGGGAGGCCGCGATGTCGTGGTTCAATTCCAGCCTCACGATCTTCACCACCAGCACATCGCTCGTGGTCGCTTCCTCCACGTAGATCGGTCCCACCTCGCCGGGGAAGGCGCCGCCCTCCTCCGTGTAGTAGGCGCCAAAGTTGGTGCTAGAGATGAGTACGGTACCCGGCCGCACACGCAACACAGGCTCCCGCACCGCAAACGTCGGTTGGGATACCGTCGGGGTGAAGCGCACGGTGTCCTGGGCCGCCAGTCCAGGAACGACGACCAGAGAACCTGCGAGAAGGACTGCGTGGACACGCATGAGAACCTCCGGGGTAAGCCCGGTCGAATCTGTCGTGCGGGAGGCGCGGCGGCAACGCGGCAAGTAGGTTGGAGGTATCATGTGCGGCCGCTTCTCCCAAGCCCAGATCGCGGAGCTCGACCGCGAGGTCTTCAAGCTCCTGAGCGTCCCGGCGCTCCCGCCGCGCTACAATGTGGCGCCGACACAGGAGGTGGCGGTGGTGCGCCAACCCTCCGAGGCCGCCGAGCGATCCCTAGACCTCCTACGCTGGGGCCTCATCCCGCACTGGGCCAAGGACCCCGCCATCGGGAATCGCATGATCAACGCCCGAGCGGAGTCGGTGGCCGACAAGCCAGCCTTCCGTGACTCGTTCCGTGAGCGGCGCTGCCTGGTGCCTGCCGACGGCTTCTACGAGTGGGGCAAGACGAAACAGGGAAAGCAGCCGTACTACGTACGCGTCCTGGGTGGGAGGCTGTTCGCCTTCGCAGGGCTGTGGGACAGGTGGCGCGATTCGGCCGGTGACGTCCGCGAGACGTTCACTATCATCACCACGGAACCCAACGAGCTGCTACGGCAGGTCCACAACCGCATGCCCGTGATCCTCGCGCCGGAAGAGTACGACTCCTGGCTCGCCCCCGAGCCACCGAACGCCGCCGATCTCTCCAAGCTGTTGAGACCCTACCCCACGGAGCAGATGAGCTACTACCCCGTGAATCGATATGTGAACAGTCCAGACAACGAGGGGCCCGAGTGCGTCCGGCCGGCTGAGCTCTCGGGAGACGGGACGGCACAGGCGGACGGCGCGCAGGGGAACCTGCTGTGAACATGTCCACCGCCGAGGCGATGGCCCTGCTGCAGACGTTCGACCCGGACGGGGACGAGCGCGCGATGGAGAGCGTAGAGCGCATGATGCGCTTGCTCCGCGGGGCGGCGGCGGCGTTCGACCGTGAGCATTACGATCCGGGACATGTGACCGCGAGCGCCGTCGTGTTCACCCCGGAGCTGGATCGTGTGCTGCTGGTCTACCACGAGCGGCTCGCACGGTGGCTCCAACCCGGCGGACATATCGAACCTCGTGACGTGACGCTCGCGGCGGCGGCGCGGCGTGAGGTACGAGAGGAGACGGGTCTCGATGTCCTGCTGGACGCTGTACCGCGCCTGTTGGGGATCGACGTGCACGAGATCCCCGCGACGCCGGACGAGCCGGCACACCTGCACCACGATTTCATGTTCTGCTTCACGGTCGCAGACACGACGACCACCGGGGGCGACAGCCGCACGGAGTGGTGCGCCGTGGACCGGCTGCGGGAATACGGCGTGGACGGCCCCCTGCTCAGAGGGGCGGAGCGCGCGCTGCGCTCCTTCAGCCACTAGCACACACAGGCACCCAGCATCAGAGGTTTCAAATGCTCATCACGACCACACACAGCATCCAGGGCGCGGAGATCGCGGAGTACCAGGGCATCGTAACCGGCGAGGCGATCCTCGGCGCGAACATCTTCAAGGATTTCTTCGCCGGCATCCGTGACATCGTGGGCGGGCGCTCCGCTGCGTACGAGGAGGAGCTGCGCAAGGCACGCGACACCGCGATCGACGAGATGGCGCTAGAGGCCGAGGCCCTGGGCGCGAACGCCGTGCTCGGCGTGGACCTCGACTACGAGACGATCCAGGTGGGCGGTGGGGGGAACATGCTCATGGTGAGCGCATCGGGGACGGCGGTACGGGTAGCGTGGTAGGGAACAAGCGTGTGCGAGCGTCGGGCAGTGACCGAACGGTGAGGTGGCGAGACCGTGGGTCCTGCCGGAGCGAACCTTAGGCGACGGTGAACGGAGGGGGCGTTGCCCGGGAGTCCGGTCAGATGGCGGCATGCTGAGGCAGTCGTGGAATCGGGGCCGCGCCGGCAGTTCGCGTAGGTGGGACCCGCGGCCGAGGCCGCCCTCTTAGAACGGAAACTGCTGCCCGAAGCTCACCACCCAGCGTTTGCCCTCGAACCCCTCTCCGAAGCGATAGGCTAGGTCCAGCCGTCCTACGTTTGCACCGGTGGATCTGGTGGATCCGATCCGCAGCCCTACCCCGACGTCGCCGCCTAGTCGGGACGGCTCATCCGCGAACCACGCCCCGCCGTAGTCGAGGAAACCAGCGAACCCAAGGCCCAGCATCCCGAAGAGCTGGTCGATCACATATGCACGGTGCTCGAGGATCCCGAAGGCCATGCGCTCGCCCGTGAAGGCGTGTGCCGCGAACGCCCGCGGTCCGAACCCGCTGCCCAGATCGAACTCCGACCCCGGTGCGACGTTCTTGAGCGCGCCGACCTGCACGTGCAGTACCGTGCTGTGCCTGCGGAAGAAGCGAGCCGCCACCGTGGCGGTGGCCCGCACCTGTCCCGAGTCGAGCCCTGCCGACGTGAACAGGCCGTGGCCCCAGGCGTTGATCCTGGCAAAGTGCCGCCCCAGCGCCACCCCCGTCTGTAGCCGGAAGCCGGGCGCCACCCCGGAACGCTCATATCCCCAGGCGTCGGGCGTGAACCAGAAGCTCAGCGACGCCGACGAGCTCAGGTCCACGTCCTCCTCGCGCGCGAATCCGTTGTAGTGGGTGACCACCATGTAGCGAGGCTTCATGGCTTCTGCGAACACGCCGACGGCGCCCATCACAGTGTCGGGCACTGTGGAGGCGTCCGTGGTCCACAGCATGTACTCCTCGCGCTTGATCTGCCCCACCGCCCCCAGTCGCACGTAGCCGCGCGGTCCCGCAACCGGGGCATACGACAGCGCCCCCAACTGCCAGAAGAGCCGGCGACGATAGGTCTCCGAAGAGTCACCGTCCCGGAATTGCAGAATGCGCTGATCGCCCGCCTCACCCGGTAGGTCCACGGCCCAACGGTCACCGAACGACCGAAACGGTACCCCACCATACCACCCGCCGAAGTTGCCGTCGCTCAGATTGTCGTAGAAGCCGCTGACGCCGGTGCGGGTACCTCGAATGCGCTCCATCCCTCCCAGCAGGCGCAGCGCGGTCCGGTCGGGCTCATCACGGTATACGGCCCCCACCCGCGCGCCGGTGCCGAGGAAGTTCCGCTCGATGCCACCCAACGCCCAATTGAACTCCCCGCCGGTGAAGTTGGCGTTGAGCACCAGCTCGGTGGTCCAACCGTCGTTCGTCTCGACCAGCATGTGGAGCTTCTCGCCCACCGTCATCGAGTCGATGCTGACGTCGCGGAACAGACCCCGCGAACGCAGGTTCCGCTCCGTCTCGGCGACCCGGGCCGAATCGTAGGGCTGGCCCTGCTTGAACAGCAGCTCGTGTCGCACGACCGAGGGGCGCGTGGTGATGTGCAGCGCGTTCATGATGCGGAACCGCTCGCTCCTGGGCGCGGGCCAGAGCGGGGAGCGCGAGGAACACACAACCCAGGCTGAGGGCGCGACGCACGACCGCTACCCGCCCTCTCGTCCGAGATCGGCCACCGAATCGATCACGCGATCCGGCTGAATGCCGCTCGACGCCAGAACGTCCTCCCGGAACTTCCCCGTGCGCACCAACCACCCCTCGAGGCCAATTCGCTGTGCTCCCTGAATGTCGGACCAGAGATCGTCACCGACCATCACCACGGTGGCGTCACCGTCATCGGCCGGCGGGCCCAGCGACGCCACCGCTCCCTGGAAGAACACGGAGTTCGGCTTGCCGCAGACCACTGCGTCCCGCTCGGTCGCGTACTCCAGCGCGGCCACCCACGCCCCGGCGTCCAACTCGATCCCCGCGGGGCCGAACCAGTAGCGCCCCCGCTGTAGCGCGATGAGCCGCGCGCCGTCCATAACATAGCGGAACGCCTCGTTCAGCAACTCAGGCGTCCACTGCTCTCCCAGGTCACCCACCAGCACCGCACCGGGCGTTGCACCAGTCGGCACCGTGGACTCCGAGGTTCCGCCGATCAGCTCCAGCCCGCCCAGGTCCACCAGCGCCTCGGGACTCACGAATGGCGCGACGACTGCGATGTCCTCCCGCTTGAGGAGGGCGTGCCCGGCCATCACCGCCGAGAACACCTCGTCGTGCTCCACCGCGAAACCGTAACGACGCATGCGGCCCACGATGAAGCTGCGGGACCGGCGTGTCGTGTTGGTGACGAAGCGCAGGGATGCACCGCGGCGCCGCAGTTGCTCGATGGCAGCCACGGCGCCGGGGATGGGTCCTGCTTCGGTGTAGAGCGTTCCGTCGAGGTCGAGCAGCAGACCCCGGACCTCCCGGCCTAGTACTTGCCGAGGTAGGTCTGGACCTCCCAGTTGCTCACCTGTGCCG
>JBDGYO010000508.1:0-2063 GCA_039584015.1 Gemmatimonadota bacterium
CCGTTCGACGCCGTCGTCCACGTGATCGAGGGCGAGGCCGAGGTGGCGCTGTCGGGCACGCCCTTCCGCCTCCAAGCGGGCGAGATGATCCTGATACCCGGCAACGTCGCGCACGCCGTGACCGCCGTCGAGCGGTTCAAGATGGTGCTCACGCTGGTGATGAGCCGGGGGGCGCCGGAGCAGGCACACTAAAGGGACCTTAATTGTCGCTTTAGAGGCGTCCTAACCTCGGCGCGTTAGGCTGGGGCAGACCCATGACCACGCGCTCCTTGGCCCATCGCTTTGTTGCTGCCGTCGTGGTGCTGATGTTCGCGGCACCATACGGGGCCGAGGTCGTGTGCCAGTTCAATCCCGGTGTGACTGAGTCGACGGAGATGATGGACTGCACCCCGGTGGGCGACGGCGTGGCGAGCCCCGGCGGTGACCAGGACATGTGCTGCGACATGACCTGCTGCGCGGCGCTCGCGACGGCTACCGTCGTGGCGACAGCGGGCCGGATCGTGGTCTCCGCGCCAGAGAGCGCCAAAGACGTGCCGGCGGCGCAAGACCTAAACCCAGACAGGTCGCGGCGCCCCCCAATCCCACCCCCCAAGGTTTAACCCACCCGACAACCGCCAGGCCAAGGGCCGCCCAACCCCCGGGGGATTTGCCCCGCATGCCGGGGGAGGCAGCCCGCGGCAAATCGACAACAACCGGCGGTCAACCCAGTAACTAGTTGCCCTGGCAGCGGTTAGATGTCGGGATCTCCGGGTCCTGAAGTTGCCGAATACACACCAGGATATGCAGGAAACCGGCTGTGACACGGCGTTCGCGAATTGCGACAGCCTCCCGTGACCGCAGTCTAGCGAATGGCCAACCGAGAACTGAAAGGGGTCACCGAACCGTGAAACGAATATCCCACCTCCTAGCAGCGGTCCTGCCGCTCGCCGCCGGGCTCTCCGCCTGTGCCGACTGGGACAATCCCACGGCACTGTCGGAGCTTGCGCCCGAAGCGGTGTTCGAGATCGAGGCCGCGGAGATCGAGACCTTCGAGGAAGTAGAGATCCACGTAACCGTCTCCGAAAGCGGCGCACCTATGCAGATGCACCGCAGCCAGCTCGAGATCCAACATGCCGACGGGGGCGAGCCCCGCTTCGTGGATATGGAGCCCGAGGGCGACGGGTACGCGGCGCACGTGCTGTTCTTCGAGGAGGGTGAGCACCACCTCCACTTCCACGGACAGCCCAAAGGGCACACCATCACGGCCGAGATGGGCGAGCACGAAGTCGAAGTGCACCGCCAGCACCGTGTGATCGGCCCTTACCTCGTCGAGCTCGAGGTGACGCCCGCTCCGGTCGAAGAGAACTCCACTGCCCACGTGAAGGTGTTCGTGTTCGAACTGCAGCCGGACGGCACGGCCGGTGCGCCGGTGGGCGGGTTGGACGTCGAGATGGAGATCCATGCCCCGGACGGTGACGAGGCGGCACTGTCAGTCGTCGAAGAGGACACCGGTGAGTACGAAGGGGAGTATTCCTTCAGTCACGCTGGCGAGTACGAGCTTCACGTCGAGATCCTCGTGGGCGCCACACCGGAGGACGGCGAGTTCCACATCCCGGTGCTGTCTCCCGAGGGAGAGGGCGACACCGGCGGGGAGGGAGGAGGACACGGTCATGGCTAGACTTCGAGTCCGACTCCTCGCGGCCTTGACGGTCGCGACGCTCGGGGCCGCGGTGGTCGCGCCCGGTGCGGTAGCCCAGGAAACGGCGGGCCAGCGGATCGTCCCGACCAACAACTTCGTCCTGACAGGCTACGGGACCGTAGGGTATGCCCTGGCGACCCAGGGGGAGAAGCAGAACGCGTTCACGACCAGCGTGAGCCCCGTGTTTCTCTTCCAGTTCCAGGACATCGTCCTGTTCGAGGCGGAGTTCGAGTTCGAGTTGACGGAGGGGGTGACCGAAACCGGCCTCGAGTACGCCCAGATCGACCTGCTCCTACACGACAACGTCACCCTGGTGGGCGGGAAGTTCCTCCTGCCGTTCGGGGTATTCAGCGAGCGGCTCCACCCAACCTGGATCAACAAGTTC
>JBDGYO010000509.1:0-3184 GCA_039584015.1 Gemmatimonadota bacterium
AAAAGCTCGCTACGCTTGGAAGGCTCAGTGCCGGGATGGCCCACGAGCTCAACAATCCCGCCGCCGCCGCACAACGAGGCGCGGAGCAGCTTCGCGAGGAGCTCGAGCGGCTCGTGCAAGCCGAACGCCGGCTCGGCGAAGTGGATCTCAGCGAGGAACAGACTCGCGTCCTGGAGGACCTCGCGGCGCTTGCCAGAGAGCGGATCCGGGCTCCAGTAGATCTGGACCCGCTGACGCGGAGCGATCTGGAAGGCGAGATCGAAGAGTGGTTGAAACGGCGCGGTGTCGCCGAGCCCTGGCACTTCGCAGCGACGCTCGTGACGATCGGCTTGACAAAGAAAGAGCTGGCCGAGGTGGCGCAGCAGTTGGGGGACGATCGGTTGGCCACGGTGCTTGCGTCCATCACCAGTACGTACGCGACGCAAGCACTCATGTCCGAGATTCGCGAGGGTGCGGGGCGGATATCCGAGATCGTGAAGGCACTCAAGTCGTACACGTATCTCGATCAGGCGCCCGTCCAGGCCGTGGACGTTCACGAGGGACTGAACGACACGCTGGTCATGCTCCGTGGCAAACTCAAGCAAGGCGTGACGATTCGCCGGAAGTTCGACACGGATCTGCCACGGATCGAGGCGGTGGGCAGCGAGTTGAATCAGGTGTGGACGAATATCGTGGACAACGCGGTCAGCGCGATGAAGGGTCAGGGTACGCTGACCCTCGAAACCTCCAGAAAGGATCCATGGGTGGTCGTTCAGATCATGGATGACGGTCCGGGGATTCCAGATGACGTTCAGCCAAAGGTGTTCGACCCCTTCTTCACGACGAAGCCACCCGGGGAGGGCACGGGCCTTGGACTGAACATCAGTCACAGCATCGTCGTGCAACGACACAAGGGAGAGATCAAGGTTCGATCGAGGCCTGGACAAACCTGCTTCGAGATCAGGCTTCCGCTGGAGGCCGATCTCGAACAGACGGCCACAGCCCAAGGAGATCAGTGATGTCGGAGCCGGTCATCATGACGGTGGACGATGACCCGCAGGTCTGTAACGCCATCGAACGCGATTTGCGGCGGCAGTACCGACCGGATTATCGGATCGTCAAAGCCACGTCGGGCCAGGAGGCCCTGAACGCGACCGACGCGTTGAAGCGGCGGAACGACACGGTGGCGCTCTTCCTAGTTGATCAGCGCATGCCGGAGATGACGGGGGTGGAGTTTCTCGGGCAGGCCGTCGAGCTCTTCCCGGAGGCGAAGAGGGTGCTGTTGACGGCTTATGCGGATACCGAAGCCGCCATCAAGGCCATCAACGACGTGGACCTCGACTACTACCTCCTCAAGCCGTGGGATCCACCTGACGAGAAGCTGTACCCTGTAGTGAGCGATCTCCTGGAGGACTGGCAGGCCGCGTACCAGCCCGTCTTCGAAGGCATTCGCGTGGTAGGTAACCCGTGGGCGCCGGCGTCTCACCAGGTGAAGGAGTTCCTCGCGAGGAACAACATTCCCTACCTCTGGCTCGATGTGGAGGTGAGTGACGAGGCCCGGCAACTGATCGAGGGCGCCGGTACGACCAAAGCGGAGTTGCCGTGTCTGTTCTTTCCCGACGGCTCCGTACTCTGCAAGCCGGACAATCGCGAGATCGCCCAGCGCGTGGGGCTACAGACCATTGCTGACAGACCGCTGTACGACCTGATCATTGCGGGAGCGGGACCAGCCGGACTGGCGGCAGCCGTGTACGGTGCCTCGGAGGGTCTGCGCACATTGGTGGTGGAACGCCAGGCCGCCGGGGGCCAGGCGGGAATGAGTTCACGTATCGAGAACTACCTCGGATTCCCCGGCGGATTATCGGGCGCGGAGCTCGCTCGCCGGGCCGTCACGCAAGCGCGTCGCTTCGGCGTGGAGATTCTCACGGCTCAGGAGATCGTGGGCCTCGAGGCCGAGGGCCCGACGCGCACGGTGCGATTGAGTGATGGCAGCGAGCTGAGCTGCCGGGCAGTCGTCATCGCGACCGGTGTTTCGTATCGGCAGCTTCAGGCCGAAGGCATTCAACGCTTGAGCGGCGCCGGGTGAGGGTGAGTCGGTACGGGGGAAGGACGTGTACATCGTAGGTGGGGCGAATTCGGCGGGGCAGGCCGCGATGTATTTCTCGAGGTTTGCCAAGAACGTCACGATGCTGGTGCGAGGCCAGTCACTCTCCAAGACGATGTCTCAATACCTCATCGACCAGATTGGCGAGACAGATTGCATCGAGGTGTGGACCGAGACTGAGGTACGAGAAGCCATGGGCGATGACCGGCTCGAGCAACTCGTGCTGTCCAGTGAGGGGGGAAAGTCCACGAAGACCGTTCCGGCGAGCGGGTTGTTCATCTTCGTCGGTGCGGTGCCTCACACCGATTGGCTGGGTGCCGCGGTAGCCCGTGACGAGCACGGCTTCATCCTGTCGGGGCCGGAGGCACAAGCCGCCGCGGCAGCGCGGGCGCTGCGCGACGTGCCTGAACAGAGGATGCCCAGACGATCGTCAGGTTGGCTTGCTGCTAGCACGGCGACGTTGGAGCCTCCGGTGAGCCAGGCTCCCTATCTGTTGGAGACGAGCCTCCCCGGTGTCTTCGTGGCCGGTGACGTTCGCCACGGCTCCGTGAAGCGAGTGGCCTCGGCAGTCGGAGAAGGGTCGATGGCAGTCATGTACGTCCATTTGTACCTGAATTCCACCTGACGGGGCATCGCGCCGACCACCAGCTCACCCCAGCAGCACGCCGAACAGCCTGACGCCGAGTGCTACGGGAATCAGGACCAGCACCGAGAGCATCGCGGCTACGACACCGGCCTCGGTCCATCCCCGGAGCGGCTCGCTCCCGAAACGCTGCTGCCGGAAGTCGGGCAGGTCGAACACCGCCATGTCTCCCGGGTAGTAGCGCAGCCGGACACGCTCCAGGGTGCAGCTTGCCTGCATGTTCCCCATCGGCCACCAGCCCGCGGGCCAGGTGCCGCCGCACGCGGCGTGGATCTGACGAGTGAGTGTGCGCTCGTCGAAGCCGTGGGTGGCAATGCCGAGGTAGGCGTCGCTCACGTCACGCGCGACGGTCTCGCGCATTGCCACCCCGCTCGAATCGGTGAATGCGAACACCCAGTAGTCCACGTATGTCACGCTGCCGTTGCTCTCCACGGCTTCGCGGCGATGCGTGACCGCGG
>JBDGYO010000510.1:0-2058 GCA_039584015.1 Gemmatimonadota bacterium
CGCGAGCTGCTCCGCCGCTATCAGCGCCCCGTGTTCTCGCTCATCTACCGCATGGTGCGCGACCGGGAGCTGGCGGAGGACCTCACGCAGGAGACGTTCGTCAAGGTCCTCAACGCGATCGACCGCTACCGGCCCGAGTACAAGTTCTCTTCCTGGATCTTCAAGATCGCCAACAACGCCGCCATCGATCACCTGCGGCGCAAGGAGCTGGACACCCTCTCCCTGGAGGGCCGGCCCGACGCCACGACCCCCGATCGCGTAGAGGCCACCGCGCTGCAGCTGGGGGACGGGTCAGAGTCACCGCTGGAGGAGCTGGAGGCCCGAGAGATCGGCACGCAGATCGAAGAGGCCATCGGGCGACTCAGGCCGGAGTATCGCGCCTGTATCATCATGCGACATGTCGAGGGCCGGCCGTACGACGAGATCGCCGAGGCCCTCGATCTACCGCTCGGCACCGTGAAGACGTACATCCACCGCGCCAGGGCCGAGCTGAAGGAGACGCTGGCCCCTCTGAGGGGGTGAAACCCGAGCCCCATCGGTCCGTAAGGGAGTGTGAGATGGAAGACCGTACGAAGAGTGAACTGACGCCAGCGCAAGAGGATCCGGCGATCCACCGGATGCTCTCCACGCTGCCCGCCTGGGTGCCCGGCCCGGGGTTCGACAACCGGGTGCTGGCCCGCGTGTGGCGACCCCACCCGTTGTGGCTGCGACGCGTCGAGGGGTATTGGGGCGAACTGGTCGAGACGGGCCAGGTGTGGCTGATCGTGGGTGCCTTCGCGCTCGGCAGCCTGATTCCGATCATCGCCCTGACAGCCCTGGTCGGCGCCCACGCGGCGGAGATCGGGGCGTTTCTGGGATGGCTCGTGGCCGAGGGCATCCCGGTGGCCTGGGCGCAGGTGTCGGCGTTCATCTCCGGAGTCGTTTCAACTGTGAACACCCTGGCGAGCGCACTGCTCCCCAACGCCCGCGCCCTGATGGTCGCGGTCGTTGCCTACCTGGTGCTCCTCGCGAGCTGCGCGTGGGGCCTGTACCGCACCATGAGTGTTGCGAGTGCTACGAGGTCGTCGCTCCATGACAGGCATTAGGCGCTGGATCATCGCGGTGCTCTTCATCGCCGCGCCTGCGCTCCAGGCGCAGGAGGTGGTGGGGCACTCCTCGACCCGCTCGGACGAGGCCGTCACGCTCCAGTTCGAGATCGCAGGGGGAGAGACGCTCTCGCTCACGCTCATCCATGGTCGCCTCCTGCTGAATGGCGAGGAGGTAGGACGGTACGAGCAGGGCGGCGCCCTCGAAGCGTCGGTGCGCGAGGCGGTGGCGAACTCGCGAACCCAGGACACCGGGAGCCTGTTGGCGGAGCTCCAGGCGATCGAGACCGAGGGGCTCACCGGGGCGGAAGAGTCGAGCTACGTCGTGATCACCGAGGTGCTGGCCGCCCTGGAGATGGTCGACGCCATGCTGCCCGAGCTGGTGAACATCGACATCGGATCAGGGCACGGATATGCCGAGGAATGCGAGGACTGCGCCGAGATCGCGGTCGCGCCCTCGGGTGTCGCTGTCGTCACGGCGCCTCGAGTCACCGTCGAGGTCCCCTCGGTGCCGAATCAGCGTCCCATGCGGTACGAGCTGGTACAGGAGGGAACGTCCTTCGTGGGTGGCGTCGTCGGCAACGCCATGAGCCTATTGGCCACGTTCGTCGCGATGGCGTTCCTCGGCCTCGGCATGCTGTTCTTCGCCCCGCGGCAGCTGGAGACGGTCGCCGACACGGTGTGGAACTCCTTCGGGCGCTCCTTCCTGGCGGGGCTCTTCGCCCAGCCGCTGATCCTCCCGGCGTTCGGGATGATGGTGGTGGGGCTGGCGCTCACGGTCATCGGGATCGTGGTGATCCCGTTCGCCGTGCTGGCGTTTGTGGTCGGCCTCTTCCTGTCGGTCGTGGCCGGCTACGTGGCCGTCGCGCGCACGGTCGGCGAGATCTACCTGCGCCGCAAGATGGCGCGGGGCGAGGCGGTCCAGACGTGGGGGACCTACCGCTACATCGTGTACGGGCTGCTGGGCCTGATG
>JBDGYO010000095.1:0-14044 GCA_039584015.1 Gemmatimonadota bacterium
CTGGCTCCAACATGATCTTGTCGCCCGCGACGTTCCCGAAGTACTGGTTCGTCGACGACGGCGGCATGTTGTGCGCGCACGCCAACGACAACAACGATCAGATGTACCAAAACCGTTGGAACCGCGTCGGGGCGATGTCATTCACCTGGCCGATGCTGGCGACCCTCAGCGACACCAACGACGAGACCGTGGCGGAAGGCAACGGCAACGCACCTGGCTCAAGAAACGGCGCCTTCGGCGCTATCACCATGGCGGACGCCGGCCCCGCGCCCTTCTTGCCGACAGCCGGCGAGGCCGGCCTGACGAGTGCCGACGCGTGGGGGTGTTGGCCGTTCGCGTTCGAGGAGGGAGTTGTTGGTCCTGACGTCTTTCCGAAGCCCAAGCCCGCCGCGTCGGCCGTAGCGACGAACTACCTCTTCAACGAAGTCGGCATCGACAAGTCGGGACAGGGGACGCTCGATGTGCAGGGGCCGTACCGGCCGCGGTCTATCGATCCGGGCGCGCCCGCCCACTGGGCGTACCGCGTGATGAACACGAAGAGCGGCTCGGTCGTCGGCGAGACGACCGAGGGCGGCTACATTTTCCAACGGAAGTCTTGGGTCGCCTACCCGTGGGCACCACAAGCGGACGTCGGCGAGGTCCCCCCGAACGCTGCCAACGGTAGCGCCAACCGCATCCAAGGCGACATCAGCTGGGGCGCGAGCGGCTACATTCTGGAGCAACGCTCCGTCGAGAACCAGGTCGCGGCGACGGGAACCAACGACCCGCGAGGCGCGTGCCGCCTTGTGTACGACGGCATCGACTCCTTCTGGGGCATCGCGTGGCGCGATGGAGATGGCGGCGGCGGTTCCCACACGATGTGGCGTTGGCGCGCCAACACGCCCGAGAACGTCTACCGCGGCGTGAACAACGTGAACATGGGACCGCTGGGCGAGACCGGCGACGACGCCCAAACCGACTTTCGGTTCGTCGACCAGTCCGGCAACATGATCGGGTTCTCGAACAACTTCCCCTACGCGATGACGACGGACGGCGCCGGCCTGGTGTTTTACGGACATCGGGACGCCGACAACACCGCAGCCAACAACCCGGTCTTCCGCATCGACAACACGCAACCCGGTCGCTGGAAGCAGCGGCCGAGCGGAAGCGCCGATGGCGTCGACGCCGACCGCTTCGTCGTCGCTGCGGCCGACGAGGTCCACGACATGTTCCCGTTCGTCGGGGGGGACGTAGGAAAGCGACTTCGCATCGTCGATGGCCCGAACGCCGGGCTGTACGACGTCGCCGTGGTGGCCGACAGCAACAACGTCGACCTCTTCGACGCAGGTACCGTGAACCCCGCGGTGCTCGCTGCCGACACGGAGACGACGTGGCACTGGGTCACCGTCGAGAAGCTCACGAACCACCTCGTCGGACAGCTGAGTCACCTCGCTTACGACCAGGCCAACGGTCGCCTGTGGGCAATGGGCGCGCTTGGTCTACAGGTGTCAGTCGACGACGGCGCGACGTGGTCGGCGCTCGTCAGTGAGGCCGGCGGTTCGTTGCCGCAGTTCCCTGACGCCGACCCACGCACGGGTGTGCAGGTTGGCGACAACAACGGCTACACGCAGTCGTCGTTCGCAATCGACGCCAACGGCGACTTCTACTGGATCTCCGCAGGAGGGGAGTTCTGGGTCAACAAGCTGAGTTGGAACACGACCGGCCCTGGTGGCGACGCCACCTTCAGTCGCTTGGGGTTGACCACCAACTTCCCGGGCGCGAACAAGCCGATCGGCATCGACCAGCTCGTCTTCGACGTCGGAACCGACAACGCGAACGGTCTCGGCGCGATCTGGGTCCACGCCGACGGCGACTACGTCACGTCGACGGAGTCGTTCTACCGCCTGACGGTCAACGCGGGCGCGCTCAACGCGGTCGACCTGACCGAGTACGACCCCAACGTGCTCAAGGTGAATCGGCACCCGCGCTGGATCATGTGTACGCCCGGCGGCATGTCCGCACTCGCGTTGAACAACGGCTTGCCGCGCTTCGTCCACAACACCCGGGGCCAAGGCAGCGGCGTAGGGCTCGACGTCAACTTCAACGACTTGGGCAACACCTCCAACCCCATCTTCAACAACAACGGCTCGGATGCCGGCTTCTACGCGTCGGCGTTCCGGCCCGACGGCACGTTCGTGAACACCTGCGGCAACGACACCTACGGTGTGTTCGGCAGCTTCTGGGACAACTACTTCTGGGACGAGAACAACAGCATCTGGGTACCGTGGGAGGGGACGGCGGCCGAGTTTGATGCCTTCTACGGCACGACGAACGGCGGCGCGAAGGTCCCGCACCTCGCCTTCGAGGAGCTTCTCGACAACGTGCAGGTCAACTTCACGCCGGCAGGCGGCGGCACGGCCGACGTCGACGAGTTCAAAGAGGGGGAGAGCTTCGGCTTCCTCGCGACCTTCGGGCCGCACCGCACCAACGTCGAGGACTTCTCCGTCACTGGCTACGCGTCGCGCATGGGCGGCGAGTACTCCATCGAGAGTGAAGCGATCAAAGTAGCTTCTCCGAACACGCGCCCCGTCGGGGTCTACTGGTACCTCACGCCGGGCAACGTCGTACCCGGCACGTTCCGCAACATCACTGGCGACGCGGCGCTCGTCGACGCGAACGGCAAGCTCGTCGGATGGGAGCCGCAACGACACGCTTGGCTGAGTGGGCAAGGTGATAACCCGGACACGATCACTGCCGGAAACAACAACTCCGACTTCATCGCGTCGATCGACCTCGGCGCGGCCCCGCCGGAAATCGGCAAGCTCAGGCTCATGGTGTCGCCGACCAACACAAACTCCGACGGCAACTACATCACGGCGAGCGACGCGCTTACCAAGTCGATGTGGTTTGGTGCCAGCGACGATGCCACGTTCGCCGACGGCGTCTTCGGAGGGAGCGCGGAGTACAACGCCCCAAACGCGCGATGGGACACCGCCGCCGAAAACTTCCCGAACGGCTGGAACTTTCTCACGTCGGCGCAAACGACCTCCTGGCCCGCTAGCCTTCAGCGAGGTCACGTCATCGAGATCGACCTCGTCAAGCTCGGGATGACGGCAGGCGAGAGAACACATCGATACTGGCAGATCCAGTACGACTCCGCTTCGGGCAACACCCAGGGGCGTATCTACTGGATGGAGGCGCTCGACCCGGCCGGCAACCGGATCGGCATGGACGCCAACATGCGCGTCGACGAGGCGGACACCGACCCGGAGTTCGCGGGCGTCTTCATCGACGAGGCCGTGTGGATTCAGGACGAGCCTGGTGGCGGCGGAGGCGCAACGACGATCAGCACGGGTGCAGACCCAAGCGGCTTTGTCGACACCGTAACGCCTGATGCAGGTTCGTTCGACGTGGCGAACATCGACATCACCACCGACTACCTGGCGTGGGAAGAGCCGAACAACCCCGGGCCCGGTTTCCTGCGCGACCCGGGAAACACGCCTGGAAGTGACTTGATCCGCGCTAAGTTCGGCAGCACGAACGACATCGACGACCGGCCAAGCAGACAGGCGATGAGCAAGATCACCGCGGCAGCCGCGGGGTCAATCACCGTGCGCGACCAGATCATCCCCGAGAACCTCGCAGGTGTGCAGTGGGAAGTTCGGCGCCCGTTCTACAACAGCAGCGCCGTCGACTACAGCGGACGGCCGAACCAAGGTCCGTGTAATGTTGCCCAGGCGACCAACCCGAACGCCATGGGCTACGACCCCATGCAGGGCTACTTCAACCACCAAGAAGCGAACGAGACAGCCGGCCGCCGGTTCCGCGTCACCCGTAAGGGCGTCTACAGGCTGCGCTGATGCCTACTTCTGCTCCCACCCGGATCGCCATCGGCGACATTCGCAGCGTCGACCTCGTCGGCTACAGCTCGCAGATCATCGCGATCTGTCGGCTCGCCACCGAGCGTCTCACGTTGCACTACGACGGCACGCCCGACGACGAGCTGATGTACCTGCCCTTCCTCGGGCCAAAGGGCATCATCACGGGCGCGGTCGTCGGCGACCTGTTGCACCTGATGTGGGACGGCGTCGGGCAGAACATCACCTACGCTCGCTGGAACCTCGCGACTGACGAGGTGGCTCTTGCAGCTGCCATCGTCTTCCCGGGGACGGTGCCGTCTCTGCAGGCCTACCTCGGCGGGGGACTGCTCGCGCACTTCATCAACCCGACGTCGGGAGACCACGTCGCGCGTCGGTCGACCGACGGCGGCACGACATGGAGCGCTGAGACGCTCATCAACGCGCGCCTCATCAACGGGCCCGTCGAGCACGTCGACGTCAGCGTCTCGCCGTTCACGCCGACCAACGCCACTTGGGCCAACAGCAAGCCGGACACCTGATGGCTGACGTCTTCATCGGCACAGAGGCTCTTGAGACGGGCCTACCATTCGTCACGAACCCGCTGCCGACGCCAGGCGCCGTCGCCGTGCTTGTAGACACCGACGTCTCGTTCACGGTGCAGGACGACGTCGGTGGGACGGGTATCGACCAGACGAGCATCGACGTCACCATCGGCGGCGTGCCCGCTGTCGTCGACGGCGTGTTCCAGGCCGGTTACACGGGCTCCATCGTCCCCAACGGCAACGGCTTCGACGTCGTCGTCAACCCGGACGTGGACCTCCCCGGCGCCACCATCATCAACGTCGTGGTCTTCGCCACCGACCTCGCGGTGCCTCCTAACGAAGTCACTTTCCCGTGGAGCTTCACGACGGAGTTCGTCGCCGTAGACACGGGCGTGCCGAGTCGATGGCAGTGGCGCTACGCGTTCCGTCGCAACCCGAGGTCGAACTGATGAGCCTGAAGAAGTTCTTCGCGGAGGAGCTGCGCGAGTTTCGGTGGGTCGTCATCGGCTCGCTCGTCTACTGGTTCGTGCTCAAACCTACACGCGCCGCCCTGACGAGTGGCGGCGAGCTGGGCATCGCGAGCTGGTACGGCCCCGGCTACATCGGCAACAAGACCGCGAACGGCGAGACGTTCACCGCAAAGGAGATGACGGCAGCGCACAAGACGCTCCCGTTCAACACACGCGTGCGCGTCACCGACGTCGACACAGGCCGCAGCGTCGTCGTCCGCATCAACGACCGCGGTCCTTACGTGAAGGGCCGCATCATCGACCTGAGCGCGCGAGCGGCCGAAGTGCTCGGGTCGAAGCACAAGGGCCTCGCCAACGCCCCCGCTGTGCTCGACCTGTACTCGAACACCGCGGTGCTTGTGCCGACCTACGACCCTGGGCCTCTCGTCGGCAAGCGGCAGCTCGTCGGCTACTTCGCGAGCTTCATGTCGAAGCCGGGCTTGTGCGGGAAGATCGACTCTGTCGTCGTGCAGCGTATCGGCGCGACGACGGTCTTCTCGGGGCTCTACACGTTCGCCTGGCGCGGCGGGCGTGCGCAGGCGCGCTACACGTTCGTCGTCGCTGACGGCAAGATCGTCACGCACCACTCGTCGGAGGTGCCGTCGTGAAGCGAAACGATCGGGGCCCTTACGTCGCGGGCCGCATCATCGACCTGAGCGCGCGAGCGGCCGAAGTGCTCGGGTCGAAGCACAAGGGCCTCGCCAACGCACGGGTGGAGGTGTTGGTGTGAGACCCGAGTTGCTCAAGTTCGTCGCCCGGTACGGCGCCTACGTCGCGTTCCTGCACATGGTGCGGGGCCCGTGGCAGCAGTGGCCGAAGGGCGAGAGCTTCGACAAATGGACGTGGACTCACGTCGTGTGGGGCGTCATCGCGAAGCGCATGGGCGTGACGGCGGCCGAGCTTGCAGCGCTCTGCGTCGCCAACGAGGGCGCGGAGGCGCTGGTCCGCGCGAACCGTCCCGACCTCCTCTTCGGTTCGCCCGAAGGCCCGTCCAACATGCTGGCCGACGTCGCTGTCACCATGGCCGCGTTTTACGCAACACCGTCCCCCGAGAGGTAGTCCAGTGGTCGCTCCTCTCGTCATCCGAAAAGCAGCTTTCGCGCGGGAGAACCCGGGCGTCGACTTCGCGCAGGTTGAAGAGGAGTACGGGTTCACGCCTGACGATCTGGCGGGCAATTTGGAAGTCGCTCTCCGTCGTCCGCTTCACCGACCTCCCGAAGGTGGGGCTGAACCCGGTCAACGAGTACAACACGCCGACCGGCATCTACTTCTACCCGCACTACGAACTTGCCGATTTCGCGACCGACCGCGAGTACCGCATCGAAGGCCAGCTCGAAGGCTGGTGCATCGACTTCAACTATCTCGAACCGCAACACCTCGAAGAGCTTCTCGGCCGGTACTCGTTGACGCAGGAGGAAGTCTGGGCAGCCAGCGAGGACTGGCTTGAGGAAGGCGCAGACGAGTCGTCTATCCCGTGGGACAAAGAGCCGGCGAACACAGCCTCGTTGTGGTGGGCTGCTACAAGGCTCGCCGCGCAGAATCTTCGAGAAGCTAAAGAGCGCGAGATCCGAAAGCGGCTTCGGGGCACCGATAGCTCGTACCTCCCGCCGCGGCTGCAAGAGTCGTGGATGAAGGTGATCCGCTCGGTCTGCGACTTCGTGTTCGATCCCGGGTTCGGCATCATCCACACCCACGAGCCCACCCAAGCTCTCTCCTTCGCGGCGAGCACGCTCAAGAAGCCGTCGGTGGAAAGCAACAAAAAGAAGAAGAAGCAAGAGCCGTGGGACTACATGGTCTTCTTCGACGAGATCGCCGCCACGACGCCAGAGGGCGCTCCTCGGTCACAAATCGACATGCTGGTCGTCGACGCCGAACAACCGCGTAAGACGCAGCGGATCGAGGACGTCCTCAACACTGAGCAGGTGTTGCTGCCCGGCATTCGCCTCGAAGGCTTCAAACGGAAAACACGAAACGGCCTTTACCTCCTCTTCTTCCTCTACACCCCCGACCCCACCGACCCCGGCGAACGCATCAGGAAAGTGCGAATCCGCTCGCGCACACGTAACAGCCCGATGGCTGACCACATTTTCTTGAAGGCGAAGTCGACGAAGAAATGGGTCGACGTGGACTGGTGGAAGGACGAACGAGGATGAGCGCAACAACCCGCCGCCAAGCACGCGACGCTCGCAGCACCGCGGTTAACAACCTGCTTGCCGTGGTGTTCGACGACTTCGCCTCCGTGGGGGACATCGAGTTCGAGGACCCCGAGATTTGGGAAAGCGTCTTTGCTCCGATCGCGCGCTCCTTGAAGCGTTGGGAAGCGTTGAGTCACGCGAAGCAAAGCTCAGTGGCAGGTGTTCGTTACCTTCAAGCAGTTCACAACGAGCTTGTCGATGCTGCGGAATCGGCAGGGCGCAAGGACGAGCTGCCGTCGTCGCTGCGCACGCGCGACAATCCGTCGTTCGGGCCGTCCGGTCCCCGCTACGATGCGAGCTGGTTACTCGACGCGGGCGACGCTAGCTGCGGGCACTTCGAGCCGGTCGACATCGAAGACGTCGACGACGACGAGCTGTACCGCGGGCGGAAGGTGAGTTGGATCGGTGAGCCCGGGATCATGCTCCGCATCGACGCCGACAACGTCGTGCCGATGATGGGCAACATGTGGGGGCCCGACCACTTCGCGTGCGTCTACGAGTACATCAAAAACGAATCCAACCCGGTGCTCTCTGCGGGCCCCGCTCGCATCTACGAGGTCGGCGAGATCGACGTCACCGAGACTCAACAGGCGGAAGAGGAAGGCACTTTGGGCGAGGACGGAGGAATGTCACGTCCGTGGGAGGACCGCGACGTCGGCGAGCTGTACGCGCAGATGCTCGACGGAAACCACCGTGCCTTTGCCGCCATCCTCGCGGGCGAGCCTTACGTCTGGGTGCGAGTGGCACCGAACTACCGAAACGACGTTGCCGATCTGCTGGAGTAGCGCTACATGTGCCTCTTCCTTAGGAGGACCACATGTTCGACAAGTACAAGACCTATCCCGAGTACCTGAACGGCGAGAAGATCGGTGCCGAGTGCATCATCAACTTCCGCATCCCGATGCCCAACCCGCAGACGGGCGCCGTCACCTTCCCTGGCTGCGGCGGCAAGCTGCTTTGGGCGTTCGAGGACGGCGTGATGATCCGCAGCGAGACCGGCGAGCAGTTCTTCGCGTACAAGGACGCGCAGTACATCGAGTTCCCGTCGTCGATCCAGACGGTGAAGCCCGGCGACCTCCTCGGGGCGCAGGCCTAGCCGAGCATGCGCTCGTCTGTGCCGGGGCTGATGGGCACAGCGCCGCTCTGGTCGTCGCTGACGTCCATCACCTCGACACGCTTCATCGTGAGCGTCGACAGCTTCTTCGTCGACTGCTCGAACGTGTCCACAGCGGCTTCCAGCCGCTCCAGAGCGTCATCGCTCTTGCCTTCGGGCATGCGGTGACGCTCTTGCTCCTGCAGCGCGTAGTGGACGGCCTCGCTCGTACAGTAACCGAGCGCGACGAGCACCTCACCGATCTTCCCACCGCGCTTCATCTGCACCTGTACCGCCTTCTCCACCTGCTTGTCCGTCACGACGCCGCGACGTCTGAGGATGTTGCCGATGTTGAGGTACTCCCGCAGATCAAACTCGTCGTCGTCGGTGGAGGTGCGTTGCGTCATCGGGATCGGCCTTTCAGCTCTCGGATTTCTTCGGTGAAGTTCTGCAGGTTGTGCGACACGCTGGTCATCGACTCCGTGACGCGCTCGATGAGAGAGAAGATCCTATCGTCCTTCTTCTCAAACTCCGCGGACACGCTCTTGCTCTTGGCTTCCATCGCAAGGCGATGCGTCTCGTTCGTCTCCTTCAGCTCGGTCCCGCGGTCTTTGTAGCTCTTCACGAGTAGAGTGAAGAGCGCGACGACGGCGATGCTGAGGAGGATGATCGTGGCGACGAAGACGTTCTTCTCGTACGCCTTCTCGACGGTGTCCGCGACGGCCCCCACTTGGGAGGCCATCGTATGTAACAGCTGCAGGGCGGTCATGTTCCGACCAGCGTAGCAGGCTCAGTCGGGCGAGCCCAGACGCCGTCGACCCCAATGACCCTCGTAGATGGCGTGCGCTTCGGCGCTCAGGGCGCTCACGCGCGCTGCAGCCTTCTCTGCCGTCTCGGTCAGCTCGCGCAGCCTCACCGCTCGTCGCATGTCGGCGAGTCGCCGCAGCTGCAGCGAAGGCGCGCCCTCCCACAAGAACTTCTCGTGGTTGAAGCGCACCGCGTGCAGGGTCCGCGCTCGACGAACGAAACGCTGCAGCCGCTTCCAAAGCCGCTTTCGCGGCTGTCGCCACTTGTGCAGTCGCGGCGCCATGAAGTCGGCGGGCGCGTACCAACGCCAGAGCTTCACGGGCGCCTGCATCTTCACCCCTGCGGGAAGCTCGCAGTAGCGCCACTCGCTGCCGGGAGCCGCGGGTGTCGACAACTCAGTCATGGAACCCCTCCAACCCGAGCTGCAGCAGCTCTTCGTCGTACTTGTCTCTCATCGACTTCGCCGCACCGAGGTACGTCTGCGTCGTCTTCTCCGAGCTGTGGCCGAGCAGGTGCTGCACCTGGGCGGCGCTCGCGTCGCTCGCGTACAGCAGCGTCGCTCTCGTGTGCCGCAGGACGTGCGTGTGCCGCAGGTTGTCGGGAAGCTCGGCAGCGTCGGCCGCCTTCTTGAACCGACGGTGCGCCTGCGTGCGGCCGATCGCTCGATAGAACCTGCCGTCGGTGCCCTTCGCCATGCGCAGGTACGAAAGACGCTCCGATCCCTGCGGGCGTTCGGTTCCACCGAAGCGTGACGGGAAGAGGAAGGGGTTGGCCTGCAGCCCGCGGCGACGCTTGTACTCGCGCACGGTCTCGACCTCGGCAGCGAGCGTCGCCGGCAGCGTGTACGTCTGCGGCATGACGCCTGGCGGGTAGCGATCGTTGACCCAGTCGGGGCGCTTCGCGTTCTTCCCCTTCTTCAGGCGTTTGATGATCAGCTTGTTCTGGTCGAGTGACACCTCGGTGTCGAACACGAGCGCGACCTCGCTGACGCGACAGCCGAAGAAGTACTGCAGCGAGAAGTACGGTCCCCAGAAAGCGTCTTCGCGCAGCTGCTCGAACAGCGCCGCAAGCTCGGGCGGTTCGAGGTGCTGCCTTACCGACGCGTCCAGCTCGTCGCCGAGGAACGCGTCGGGCGCTTGGAGAACGGGACCGTGGGTCACGCGCGCATCTTGGTTAGGGTGCTCTTCAACCACGACGCGGCCTTGTCGACGTCGCCAGCGTTCTTGCCGGTCTCCAAGCGCTTCGCCCAGCGCTCCGCGGCGTCGACGTCGAAATCCGATTCGATGAGCTGCAACACGCACTCTTTCCCCTCGTCGGTGAGGAAGGCGATCTTGTGGTTCCACCGACCGCTGCCGCGCCAGTAGCGATCAACGAGCCCGCGGTCGAACAGGGCGTTGAAGGTGTTGCTCGGCACGTACGTGTGACGCTCCTGCAGGCGGTAGTTGCCGACGACGAGGTTGCCGGCGGCGAGGTGCTGCAGCGACTCGCGCATGCGCTTGGAAAGACGCTTCATCGCTTCACCACCTTTCGCACGAGCGCGTTGAAGTCGAGCCCGCGGCGCAGCGCTCGTCGACGTGTGCTGCGGTCTGCGCGGTGCGGGAGCCGGCTCGGGCAGTCACCCCCGCACGCCCAACAGATGAACATTTCCGACCACGCTCCGAAGCGCAGCGGCGTGTAGCTCTCCAGCCACGAGAAGCCGGTGCCGGGCTCGTCGGGCGTGCCCCAGTCGTAGCGCTGCAGCGTGTTGTAGATGCGGCGCTGCCTGTAGGTCGGCCGCTGGCAGCGGTTGCAGGGATGCTGCTTCACTAACAGGCGCTCGGGCTCGGGGGGCCGGTACGAAACAGGGTGTTTGGTACCGGGGTCGTCGTCGCTCAAGCGGTCCTCCTGGCGCCGTGCCCGGCGTCGACGTCGATCGACGCACGCGCCGGCCGGCGCGAGCCCCAAGGCCTAGCTCAGCTGCCGGCAGCTCGCAACATAAGAACCCTTTTGTTGCATGGGGCTCTAAGTAGCTGATTTCATTGAGCTTTTCGGCCCTTGCCTCGTCGACGGGCTCGATCGACCGCCTGAGCTGCCGCCTGGCGCGCGTTCGCGCGCCCCGCCGGCACCGGGCTCGGGCTCGTCTCGAAGCCCTGGAGCCGGCGCAGGAAGGCCGAAAGCTGCCTCGGGCAGTCCTTCCGCCGGCTGTTGACGACGACTCTGAGGGGGATCGACGGGTGCGAGACGATGACCTCGCCCGTGCGGCGCAGCTTCTTCACGTCGCAGCCCAGGTTCGTAGCTGCCGCGAGCGCCTGCCGCAGGTTCATCCCGTGCTGGACGTAGCTGTTCTTTCCCACGAAGCCTCTTTGCGTGCCGAACGATCGCTGCGATGACGCCGACGCCGGCTAGAAGCATGAGCACCGCAGCGACGAGGGCAAGGTTCACGGCTCAAGCCGCTCGGCCATCCACGGTTGTGGCGTCGACCAACCGATCTGATCGTACCTGATCGTCGTCGACGGGGCACTCGCTTCCTGCACTTGCTGGATGTGAGCCCACCACGAGCTGTCGGTCAGCACCGCGGTCGCGAGCGCGCGAGCGTCCTCGAACACCAGGCGTGTCGCGCGAGCGTTCCCGTCGTCGCGCCACACGGGCTGCAGCAGCTTCGCTGTGAAGACGTCGGAGCCGACCTCCTCAACGCGGAACCAGACAAGCCCGTGCGAGCGCAGCCAGCCGATGTAGTACTCGTCGTCGACGAGCCCGTGGACCTCGGTGAACATCAGGCGCTCTCCTTTTCCTGCAGCTTCGTAAGCCACTTCTCGATCGCGTTGAGCATCTGCTCTTCGCCCCAGTCGCCGCTGTCGCGCCACTCGACGGCGTGCATGACCGGGCCGAGCTGCGCGAACCTCGTCCGCAGGTTGTCGCAGAGCTGCAGCAGGTAGCGCATTTGGGTCGCGGCGACGACGGCGCCCGAGTGTTCCGGGTACTCTTCCAGCCGCTTCATCATCGCCGGCAACGACTCGTCGCTGTCGTCGTCGTCAGGCAGATCGTTCCTGATGAACCACGACTCCATGTAGTTGTAGCTGCCGCCGCTCACGCGTCGTCCGCGTCGGGCTCGTCGACGTGCTCGGGCTCGTCTTCCATGATCTCGAACGTCACCCGCACCCGCTTGCCGCGCTCGAAGTAGCCGAAGACCTCGTGCCGCTTGTCGGGGTCCTCGCTGATGAGCGTCGCGTACATGTACACGCCGAGGGTGCTGTCGTTGGGCTCGCGGATCGAAAGCTGCTTCACGGTCGCGGTGCCTTTGGTGATGGGCGCCGCCTCCAGCGTGAAGAGCTTGGGCTGCCCGTTGCTGTTGATCAGCTTCGCCATCACTGCACCTCTTCACGGCGCGACGCGCCCTCGAAACGGTAGCACTTGTCGCGGGCGGTGCCCCGGACAACAGCTACTTCGAGCGACGTGTCCCCGTTCTTCTCGTCGTCGCGGAGCATCTTCGCGAGCGCCTTCTTCACGTCCTTCTCGCTGTGCTTGATCTCCATCGCGAGCTGCAGCGGGGTCTGCCACTCGGTGTGCGACAGCGCGTTCATCACGTCGTGATAGACCTCGTCGGTCGGGTACTGGTGTGCCGGGTGTACGTAGTACTTGTCCCAGTCGACCTCGGTAGGTTCCTGCGTCTTGATTTGTTTTGCCATGTGGTCCTCCTTCACGAAGTGTAGCACATGTCAATCTTTGACACAAACTCAAAAAAGAAGGCGCCCCTTGCGGGACGCCTTCACACGTCGTCGGTCAACGTCGTGTCGTGAGCTAGAGCGTTCTTTAGACGAGCCCGAGGTACTCGACGACGCTGTTGAACAGGTCGGTCTTGCTCCCGCTCGTCGACAGACCGCAGTCCTTCGCGAGCGACTGCAGCTCCTTCTTGTTCATCGAGTCGACGTCCTCGTAGCTGAGCTTACCGGGGTTGCGGTCCTCGCCCTCGGCTTCGCCCTCTCCGCTGCCGCTGCCGGTGTCGGCCTCGGGGTCAACGGGATCGCTGTCAGGTTGCGTGACGGGCGGCTCCATCAGGTCGGGTGGGACCTCGTCGGGTTCGCTGTTGGGCTGCGGCACCTCGACAGCGTCGAGCCCGCCGTCGATGAGCGCCTGCGCGAGCGCCTTCGTCTCCTCGGGGTCACAGCCGCGCTTGGCGAGGCGGGCGTCGTCGAGGCCGAGGACGATGCCGCACGCCTTCTGCACGAGCACCTCCGTCGAGGTCGGGATGCCAGCCGCCTGCGAAAGCGTCTTCTTGTCTGCGTCGGGGGTCGTCATGGTCTCTCCTACTTCTTTTTCTTGAGCGCGAAGAACAGCACAGCCGCGATGCCGAGACCGCCGCCGATGTAGACGACCATCTTGGGCATGCCCATGATGGTCTCCGCGGGCGGCGGGATGAACGGCATGCTCGCGCCCGGCGACGGCGGCCCGAAGGTCGTCGGTACCTGCTTGGGCTGCGGTGTCGTCGTCGCGCCCGTAGGCAGCTTCGCCGCGCCCGCGACGAGCGGGCGAAGGATCTGCGCGACGCCCGGCATGCTTTCGAGCTTCTGCGCCAACGCGCCGACGCTCGACGCGTTGCCCTTGCCTCCCTCGCGGATCATGGCGTTGATGAGACCCGCGGCCACGGGCCTGAGCTGCGTGATGGGGATCTTCTTGACGAGCGAGCCCGACACCTGCTTGATCGCGCCGATGAAGGCCTGCAGCTGAGTAGGTGAGAGCGCGGAAATCTGTGAAGCGACGGCCATGACTACCTCTTCTTGAGAATGGTGAGGATGATGCCGAGTGCGGCGACCCCGCCGCCGATGTACACGACCGGCGGCGGCAAGCCGAGGATCGTGCTGTTCTTAGCGGCGACGAGGTCAGCGGCGGCCCACACCTGCTGCTGCGCAGGGTCGAGCTGTTGCTTCGCCTGCTGCTGCTTCGCAGCGTCGGCGTTCATCTGCGCAGCCTGCGCTTGGTTGACCGGAGGCGCGGCCGGCGGTGGGCTGCCCGGTTTGTCCTGCGGCGCCATCATCATCAGCAGCGGCGTGATGGCAGCGGCTGCCGCGGCTGCCGCGGTGAG
>JBDGYO010000511.1:0-2049 GCA_039584015.1 Gemmatimonadota bacterium
CGGCCTCAGGTGGCGCCAGCGTCTCCACGACGACATCGCCGCCACAGCGAGCAAGGGTCCCGCCACGTGGATGGCCAGGGCCAGCCAGGCCGCGACGGTGGAGTCTTCGCGAGCCGCATCGATCGGTGCCAGCAGCGCTGCGAGGCCAAACAGCCCGAGGCCGCCGACCATCCCGCGCTTGGCGCTCAGCTCTAGGGACGATAGCATAAGCCGTGCCGGTTGAGGGGTTGCCGCCTAACGGCTCTGCGCATCAGCTGCGGGCGTGATGACACGCCAGGCGGGCGCTGTCTGACTAGTCCAAGATCCTGCCATCCTCACAAACCTACTTCCGCTGAAAACGCCCGCGCCTCCGCAGCTGCATGCGCGGGTTAGGTGGCTCGCCCTGAGGACGAGGAGCGTCACGGGGCATTCACGGTGACCTCGGCTGACCGCCAGCTGAGAACCGTCCCGTCAGGCACCAGAGCCACACCCGCAATAGTGTAGCTGCCCGGTGGGGCTGGCGCGCGCGTGGTCTCGGTGATGGTGTAACCGTCCCACCAGAGTTGTTCTGCTACGCTCTCGCCTGGGTCCATCCAGTACTCGCGGATATCGAGTAGGCAAACGCGGTAGGCCGCGCGCGCAACCACAGAGTCACCGCTCAATACGTGATAGTCGAAGACACAGTTCGAGCCGCCAGTGACGAAGCCAGGTCCGTCCCCGATGTTGGTGACCGTGAGCGTGAGATGCACCGTATCACCCGGCACCAGCTGGGAACGGTCCGCCGTGACGAGCCCCTCGAACTCCCACGGCTGCAGTCGTGCTTGAAGGGCTACCGTCTGCACATGGCACTCATCCTTCGGTACCGTCACCTCGGTGCGCCGCCACGCGAGATACCCCCAACGCTCAAGGTCAACTGCATACGTGCCTGCACGTTCCCAGGCGCCGACGAGCACCAGGCTGTCACCCTCAAGCGTGTCTAGGAATCGGCCGGATCGCACCAGACCGAACGTCTGCTCCGCGCGCGGTGTCCCGGTGAGGGAGTCGCGCACCTCAATGGCAAGCCCTGGACGGACTTCAGCAGTGCAGACGAGGGGCGAGTCAGCGCACCCCTGCGTCATGGCGAGAGCGGAAACGAGCGCCGCCGCGCCATAGGTAGCCGGTAGCACACGCCATGCGTTCATCGCAACCTCGACGTGGCGCCGCTCGAAACGGGCCGATGTGAAACGGACACGAGCCACCTAACGACTAATGGACTGAGTGATTCTATGCGCTGTCATATCCCTCCGCGCTCCCCTTTGCTCCGTAAGAAAACCCTCCCGGACCGTTGCCTTGCGAGCAGTGCTGCATAAGCCCGCATGCAGCGTAAGACGTGCAAACGCTGCGAATCAGGGACGCCGCTACGCTTCTAAATTGGGGTGTGGTAGCTGCATCCGGCCAGAGCCGATCGGGGGCATCGGGCGCCTCAAATGGGACATTCGGCACCTCTGATGCACGTCGGCCGGCCCGATGGGCTATCTATGGCCGATCGATGGGGCTCTGTACCCCGAACGCCCCGCGGTTCAGCACGTGGGTGTAGATCATCGTGGTGCGGACGTCCCGGTGACCGAGTAGCTCCTGAACGGTGCGGATATCGTAGCCATTCTCGAGCAAATGGGTCGCAAACGAATGGCGGAAGGTGTGGCACGTGGCGCGCTTGGCGATCCCAGCGTGGCGGACGGCGGCCCGGACAGCGCGTTGGACGGCGGACGGGTGCAGGTGGCCCCGCCCGCGACGCCCCGTCTCGGAGTCGCCACTCAGGCGCCCGGCGGGAAACACGAACTGCCACGGCCACTCTCGGCTGGCTGACGGGAGCTTGCGGGCGAGGGCACCCGGCAGGGCCACGTGTCCCGCACCCGCGGCGAGGTCCCGCCGGTGGCGCTCCCTGACCCGACCCAGATGGGCCTTGAGCGCCGCCCTCCCCGCGACCGGCAACAGGGTCACCCGGTCGCGCTGTCCCTTGCCTCGGCGCACCCGGAGCTCGCCGCGGCCGAAGTCCAGGTCCTTGATCCGCAGCTCGAGACACTCCTGAAG
>JBDGYO010000512.1:0-2041 GCA_039584015.1 Gemmatimonadota bacterium
AATGATGCGCGATCGGCTGGCTCGGCATAGCCGGACTCCGACGAACATCAGCGCAACACTGAAGGAGTACGGCATGCGTACGACCGGAACCGTAAAGTGGTTCAACGATGCCAAGGGATTTGGCTTCATCACGCGTGACGACGGCGAGAAGGATTGCTTCGTCCACCACTCGGCCATCCAGGCCGACGGCTTCAAGTCGTTGAAGGAAGGCGAGCGGGTCGAGTTCGAGGTGGTGCAGGGCGAGAAGGGCCCCGCCGCCCAGAACGTGACCAAGCTCGAGGGGTAAGCCGAGCCGATCGCAACGAATGCGGGGTCGCCCCGGCCCAATCGAGGCGGCCCCGGTTCATGTTTCGCAGTCAACCGATAGGAATGGCGGGATCGTGACCGAGATCATCCTGGACGAAAACGATAGTGTAGATTGGGCGCTCAAGGCGTTCCGGCGGAAAGTGCAGCGGTCCGGCATCCTGCAGGAGCTGCGGAGCAAGCGGTACTACGTGAAGCCCAGCACGGCCAAGCGGCTCAAGCAGGCGGCCGCCCAGCGTCGCCGACTGCGCGCCAAGCGCAGACGCCGCTAGCAGGCAAGACGCCCGGCCATCGCCGGGCGTTTTCAGTTTCGGTCCCTACACCACCTACCACATCGCTCGCCCGTGGGCGGTCACCCCGCCACGGGAACCACATAGAACAGGATCGCGAAGAAGTGCAGCACGCTGCCCGCCAGGACGAACAGGTGCCACACAGCGTGACCATAGGGTAACCGCCGCGAGGCATAGAACACGATTCCCACGGTGTAGGCGAGGCCCCCACTCACGAGCAGTACGATCCCCCCGGTGGCCACGGCGCCGATCAGAGGCTTCATCGCAACCAGCACCGTCCATCCCATCGCGATGTACAGCAGCACCGAGATGACCGGGCGGCGCAGCAGCCCGATCTGGAACACGATGCCGAGCAGGGCCAGACCCCAGATCACGCCGAACAACGACCAGCCCCAGGGCCCGCGCAGATTGACGAGCGTGAACGGCGTGTAGGTCCCGGCGATCAACAAGAAGATGGCCGAGTGGTCGAGCACTCGGAGAACCGCCTTCGCGCGAGGATGCTGGATGGCGTGGTACAGAGTGCTGATCGCGTACAGCAGCACCATCGTGGCGCCGAAGATAGTGCACGCCACGACGTGCCAGGCGCTCCCCCTGAGCGCGGCGAACGTGGTCAGCACCACGAGGCCGGCAATGGCCAGCAGCCCTCCGACCCCATGGGTAATGCTGTTGGCGATCTCCTCGCCCAGCGTATAACGGGAGGTGCGGGTCGGCGTGGTCATGCGAGTAAGTTACGAGCCATGACACAGCAGACCACTACCGCCGTTCTCATCGAGCGGCACGGCCGGCCGGACGTGCTGGTCGAGCGCGACGTGCCCCTCGCCGATCCGGGTCCGGAGGACGTGCACCTCCGCGTGCACGCCACCGGTGTCAACTTTGCCGACCTGTTCATGCGGGAGGGGCTGTACGACACCGTGCCGCCCAGGCCCTTCAGCCCCGGCTTCGAGGTGGCCGGTGAGGTCATGCGCGTGGGCCACAAGGTCCCGACGTGGAAACCCGGCGACCGCGCCGTGGCGCTCATGCGCTATGGAGGCTACGCGCGGGATGTGGTGTTGCCCGCACGGCAGTTGTTCCGCTACCCCGACTCGCTCACCCCCGCCGAGGCGGCGGCAGTCCCCGTTGTCTTCCTCACCGCCTGGGTCGCGCTGTTCCGCTCGGGCAACGCCCGCTCCGGCGAGACGGTGCTCGTGCTCGTCGCGGGCGGTGGCGTGGGCTCGGCCGCCGTGCAACTCGCCGTGCACCACGGCATGCGGGTGATCGGTACCGCAGGGAGTGAGCGCAAGCGCAAGTTCGTGACTGAGGAGTTGGGCGCGGAAGTTTGCTTCGACTCGCGCGGTGATTGGGAGCCGGATGTGCGTGCGTTGGTCGGCGACCGCGGCGTCGACGTCGCGCTCGACGCCATGGGCGGCCGCCACACGGCAGCCTGCCGGCGGTTGCTCGCGCCCCTCGGC
>JBDGYO010000513.1:0-2034 GCA_039584015.1 Gemmatimonadota bacterium
GTGGCCGTGACCGCCCTGGCGGCACTCGTTCTCCCGCTTGCCGGGCTCGCTCGGGTACATGACGCAGATCGTGACGCCGTCGTCGTGCTCCAGCACCTCGAAGGTCACCTCGTCTGCGTACCCGCGGCGCCCCTCCCGCTTCACGGCCGTCACCTCGACCTGGTTGCCGCTCGCCGCCATCGCCTCGATGTCGCCGTTGATCCCCTTGACCTCGATGGCCTGCCCGGCCGAGAGGCGCCCCGACCACTCGAAGTCCTGGGCCGTCAGCTGGGCTGGGGCGGCCAGCGCCACGGCGCCAAGCGTCACAAGAATGGGCATTGCTCGCATCGTATCTCTCCTCACACGCTGATTGAGTGCCTGTTATTCCCTACGGACGCTGCAGCCGGATCGTTCCACCGAACGACTCCAACTGCACCCGCGCGCTGCCGTTCCCCAGCACGAAGCTGAACCGCTTGCCGCCCGCCGATGTCTCGGTGAGCGTCACGGGGAAGTCCGCTACGAACTCTCCGCTGAAGGAGGACACCGACATTGTCGCATTGGTGCTCTGTGGCACGGCGAACGAGATGTCGCCGTTGTGGGTGCTCACCACATAGCGGCCCCCGTCTTGAACGGTGCCCACATAAGTGATCCGACCATTGACCGTGATGAAGTCGACCGTCGAGGCGTCCACGCGCTCGGCGGTGATGCTGCCGTTCACCGTCTCAGCCGTGATCTCACCGGCCACGTTGCGCAGCCGCAGCGAGCCGTTCAGGGTTCCGACGCTGATGCGCCCCTCGGCATCCACGCACTCCACTGAGCCCTGAGTCGACTGCAACTGGATCACTCCGCGCCCACCACGCAGCACGACATCACCGTGCACCGTCTCGGCCGTCACCTCACCGGTCACACCCTCGATGTCGATGTAGAGGAATGTCCCCCCGAGATCCACGTCCATGCCCGCCGGGATCGTGATCTCCAAGTCCACGGCGCTGGGCGCGCCCCTGTATGCCTTCACCCGCACGCGAGCCACCACGGCGCTGGTACTGATCTCCACGCGGTCGCGTGACCCATGCCTCGCCACTACTCGCATCTCGGACCGATCCCACGTCCGCACCACGACCTCCCCACCCAGCGCGTGGACGTCGAGTCGTGCGTCCGGACTCACCGACACCACGGTGTCGGTCTCTTGTGGAAGCGGAACGGTCAGCAGCGCCGCCGCGATCAGATGAGTCAACATCGCTCGTATCCCTTCTCGTTCGCGCTAGGTGGCCCCGCCCGTGAGCGTCGCCGCCCGCTGGAGCAGGTGCACCTTGCGCCACATGGTCGTTGCCAGGTGTTGGTTCAGATAGGAGTTGGAGGGATCCTCTGACAATGCTGCACGGGCCTCCGCGATCGCCTGATCGATCGCGGCGAGGTTCTCCTCCAGCACCCGGATCGTTGCCGAATCGAGCTGATCCCGCCGTTCGTTCAGCATACGCTGCAGGTCCGTCACGGCCGCGTCGAAGTTGCTGGCGGCCGCCGATACCGGCTGCGCCTGGATGCCCGCCGGCTGAACCGCCAGCGAGCCTCCGTCACGCGGCTGCAGGGTGAGCCACATCCCGCCTGCCGTGAGCATCACCAGCGCGGCGGCGGCGGCCACGAGCTGCGGCACCGAGAACGTGAACCGGCGCCCCGAGCTGCGCGGCGCGGCCTCACCCTGTTGGGCGATGCGCGCGGCGATCCCGGGCCACAGGTTGTCTGCCGGCGGACGGTCCTCGAGCGCCCCGGTCCGTGCCGCGACCCGGCGGAGCTCGCCGAGCGCCTCGGCGCACGCGCTGCACTCCGGCAGGTGCGCCTCCAGCGCCTCGCGCTCGGCAGCGCTCAGCTCCTCGTCCAGGTACGCCGACAGTCTGTCTGTCCAAACGTCAGTCATGGTTCACTCCGTCACCGCTCGATGTAGCGGCGCAGTGCCATCCGTGCCCGATGGAGCTGGGCCTTGGTGGTGCCCGTGGTCACGCCGATCATGTCGGCGATCTCGTGGTGCTTGTAGCCCTCGACGTCGTGCAGCACGAACAC
>JBDGYO010000514.1:0-2031 GCA_039584015.1 Gemmatimonadota bacterium
GTGTGGCTTTCTCGTCGCCTGCGTGCTGGTGCGGCCGTCCAAGAGCTTCGAGGACCTCACGGTCAAGAGCGTGAAGAAGAAGCTCAAGGACAAGGCCTTCGCCAAGGGCGTGAATCGCGACGAAGTCAGGGAGGGCGCCGAGGAGCTCGGGGTGCCCCTGGAGGAGCACGTCCAGTTCGTGATTGAGGCGCTGCACCCGATCGAGAAGGAGTTGGGTCTGGGCACCGGGTAACACCGCGGCCGGCAGGACGTCCAATCCAGGGCACCGCGGGCCCGGGCCTCCGGCCGGGCCCGCCTCACTCAGGGACCATCTCAACGCCGACAAGCCGTCATGCGTAACCCCGATATGAAGGACGCCGAGCTGGCGGCCCTCGCCCAAGCGGGCGATCGGGAGGCGTTCGGCGAGTTGGTGGGGCGCCACGCCGGTCAGGCGCGGCGGGTCACACGGGCGGTATTGGGGGATGCCGACGAGGCAGACGACGCCGCCCAGGACGGGTTCCTCGCCGCCCTGCGGCATCTGGGCCGGTACGATCCGGAGCGGCCCTTCGGGCCCTGGCTCATGCGGATCGTGACCAACGCGGCGTATGACCGGCGGAGAAGGCGAAAGGTCCGGACGGCGGAGCCTCTGTCGGAGCGGTCCGAAACAGGCGAGGCTCCACCGGACATCGTGACCGACCGACGCGGCTTTCAGGACGCGGTGGTGGCCGCACTGGAGACGCTGCCCAAGCGGCAACGGGTCGCCATCGTGCTGTTCGATGTGGAGGGTTATTCACACCGGGAAATCGCCCAGATTCTGGGGGTCCCGGAGGGCACGGCGCGATCAGATGTGTTTCACGCGCGGCGTGCCCTCAGAAACGAGCTCGGAGCCTGGAAGGACTGGACAGAGGAGACCGGATGAACTCGACATCGCCGTTCGACCATCGGCCCGATCCCGTGCTGGGAGCGGCGCTCCGGGCAGCCCTGGCAACCGACGACGACGCGGCGTTTGCTCGCCGCGTCGTGGAGGCGGCAGAGGCGGACCTGGGCAGCGCCGGGCTTTGGTACCAAGAACTCTCCGCGTGGGCGCGACCCGGACTCGTTGCCGCCTTGCTCGCGGTGGCGGCGGCGGGATTCTGGCTCGGCGCCATGACCCTGGGTCGCGGCGCGCCCGTGAATGCAACCACCGCGCTGGGTGATCCCCTCACGACGGCGGACAGTGCGTTGGCCGTCCCGGTCCTGCTGGCCGGTGAGCAAGCACCTGAAGTGGACATTGTTCTCGGACTGGCGCTGGAGCCATAGGAGGAATAGCGGAATGGGCAATCGATCCAAGACGCTCGCGGCGAGCCTGTTGGCAGCGACCTTCCTGCTGGGTATTGCGGTGGGCGGGGTCGCCATGGCCGCGTGGGGTGACGACGACGACGGTCGGCGTACCCGCCGCTCCCGTGAGCATGTGAGCTATGCCGAGCGGCTCACCGAGCGGCTCGACCTCAGCGCCGCTCAACAGGAATCCGTGGCGGTGATCCTGGAGCGCCGGCAGGAGGTGATGCATCAGGTGTGGCAGGATGTGCACCCGAAGCTCGACTCGCTACGGCTCCAGATCCGTGATGAGATCCTGGCAGTGCTCGACGAGGAGCAGCAGACGGCCTACGCGGACCTCATCGCTCGAAGCGACAGCGTGCGCGAACATCGCCGGCTCCACGGTGAGCGGCGCTAGCGGACAACTCAACTAGAGCTTTGGTACGGAGGATGGGCATGACCAGTGCCGTGAAACACATGGATTTCGCTACGGGTGACGTCCCGCAGCCGGACATCATTATCCTGACGCACAAGCTCACGCGCGACTACGAGCTCGGATCGGAAATCGTGCATGCCCTGCGGGACGTGAGCCTCCAGATCAAGCGGAACGAGTTCACCGCGATCATGGGGCCCTCTGGCTCCGGCAAATCCACGCTCATGAACCTGATCGGGTGCCTCGACACGCCCACCAGGGGCGAATACTGGCTCAACTCGCAGAAGGTGAGCGAGCTGGACGACGACGAGCTGGCCCGGATC
>JBDGYO010000096.1:0-8048 GCA_039584015.1 Gemmatimonadota bacterium
GTATGACCACCATAAGGGGTGTCAAGGTACGCGCACCAGCCCCCGCAACCGCTCCACGGTCGCCGGCCCGATCCCCTGCACCCGTGTGAGCTCCTCCAGCCGCCGAAACGGCCCGCGACGCCGTCTATCGTCAACGATCGCCCGGGCTTTCGTCGGCCCAATCGCCGGAAGTCTAGCGAGCTGTTGGGCAGAAGCAGTGTTAAGCGTCACAATCCCCAGCACTTGGGAGGTTTCAGAGGTGGGCGCGGGCGCCCCGGAGAAGGCGACGTGGCGGCGCACCGCCTCGAGCAAGGCCGGCCCAACGCCCGACACGCGATCCAGCTCCGCCAGCGAGCCGAACGCCCCGTGCTCCTCCCGCTCCGCGACGATGCGAGCCGCGAGCACAGGGCCGACACGCGGCAGCCGGGCGAGCTCGGAGGCGGACGCCACGTCAACGTCGATCGTTTCACCCCGAGCCAGTGGGCGCGCCATCCGCACCGCCCGCTCGGCCACCGAGTCCCGCCCCGGTCGGGTCGTCGTCGTCGCCTCACGATAGGCCAACGCCCCCGGCGAGCTCGCCCCACCCACCACCGCCCTGATCAGGATCCCGGCGGCGGCGAGACCCAGGAGAATGAGCGCGGCTTTGCGATCGTCCGAGGAAGGCACGGCCCACGGTGCGCGACGGATGCGGCACCACATAGGCGTTCGGTGACGGTGGAGATCGGATCGTTGCGCGGCGGTCCGCCGGTCCGCGACGCGCGCGAGCCGGTGCTCACCGCAAGAGCGCTACGGCTACGTCTCCTACGATCTGCAGCGACGCCGCGCTCACCTTGTCGAACGTATCCTCCGAGGTGTGCCAATGCGGGTACTCGAAGTCGATCACGTCGATGGCGCGGATCCCCACATCCAGCAGCGGGATGTGATCATCCGTCATGGTGTAGCGCCCGGAGGACTGGAACACCCGACCGTAGCCCAGCTCTCGGGCACGGCTCCACACCCGATCCACGACCTCGGGCGCGCGGGACACGGAGTTGCCCTCCTGGAAGATCTCTAGCTCGCGGTCGCCCACCATGTCCCACACCACCGCAAAGAGTGGCAGGGCGGCGGGATCCACGGTCGCGGCGTAGTACCGCGAGCCCAGAAGCACATCGGCATCGGCGGCAAAATCGCCGTAATCCTCGCCGTCCACGAATAGCAGGTCTACGCCGAAGTCCGACGGTCGCTGTTGCAGCACGTCGGCGACACCCAACAACACGGCCACGCCCGAGGCGCCGTCGTTGGCGCCCGGCACCGGCAGGCGCTGCCGGCCCAGGTTGGCGTCCCGGTCTGCCCGGGGCCGCGTATCCCAGTGCGCGACGTAGAGGATGCGCTCGGGCACCTCAGGCCGGAACCGAGCGACGAAGTTGCGCAGCTGCAAGGTGTCGCCGTCGAGGGTGACGTGGGCAAACTCCTGCACCTCGACCGAGTCGGCGCGCTGGCGTAGCTGCTCCAGGATCCAGTCGCCTGCCCGACGGTGCCCCTCCGTGTTGGGAACGCGCGGCCCGAACGCCAGCTGCGTTTCCACGTACCCGAGCGCCACCTCGCCGTCGAACTCCTGTGGCGCGCCACGCCCGGCGGCGCAGCCGAGGGCGAGCAGCACGAGACCGGCGAACCGCCTCATCGGACTTGCCCCGACACGAAGTTGATGTCGGCATAGATCGTGAACACGATCTGGGACAGTGTCTGCGACGTTTGCCGCTGATCCGTCAGGACGTAGCTGAACGTCATCCCCCCTCGCAGGCTCTGCGTGAATCCCGTATCCATCCGAATGTCCAGCTGATTGCGCCGGCTGTCCGACACGCTGCGGCAGCCGACGGCACCAGTCTGCAGCAGGCAAACGGCCTGGGTGGAGGAATTAAACGCGACGGACGTCTGAACGCGATTGCCGGAGCGCACGATGCTCGTCGGCAAGTTCCAACCGAAGTTGGCGCTCGCCCCCCACGCCGTGCGTTCGCTCTCGGTGCGGTTACCAGACGTGACTGCCTCCGTCTTCGCATTGGTGAACTGCACGGCCGTGGTGATCCCGGGTGACCATGACAGCGTGAGCGTCGGGGTCAGGTATCTGGAGTTGTTCTCGGTGATCACACTGTCGCTCCCGCCGAGCGCTGAGATCGGCTGCACGTTCGACGCCCGGACGACGCGGTACTGCAGCCCGGCCGACACGCTCGAGATCACGGAGCGGATGCTGGACGAGGGACTGTAGGCCCAGGAAAAGTTCATCGACGGCCACTCGCGGCTCCGTTGAATAACCTGGGTCTGAAAATCTCCGCGGCGCGACCACACCGTGTTGGTGAGGTTGCGATAGCTCAGTCGGAACAGACCACCCAACGGGAGGCGCAGACCGCCGCCCCAGATCAAGCTCTGCATGTCCCCGGTCGCCGTGGCCGGCACGCCGTCCTGGGTACGGAAGGCGTCCAAGCCGCCCAGAGCCAAGCGGTAGCCAAGATCTGCGGAGAACGCCGCCCGGTCGAAGCTGGAGCGCAGGTCGCGCACGAACGTGACGTCACCCGGCAGAAAGATCGCGAAGATGCTCGTGATGGTGCCCGAATCACCGGCGAGCCCTCTCACCAACCGCGCCACGTCGAGCAACGCACCAAACTCAGCACGACGCGCGTTGCCGATGGTCTCAGGCGTCTTGGGCGTCGAATCGGTTGAGATGACCGGCACTCGCTGGTTGGGGTCGCGGGTGAACTGGTACCGGGTCGTGAACACGAAGCGCGGGCGCAGCCAGCTACTGACCACCGGCGCGATGTTGAGGCCCGTCGTGAGGGTGCGCCACCGCTCGAACCCGATGTCCCACCCGAACAGGCTGCCTCGCTCCTGCTGCAGGAGCCCGCCGACGACGGTGGTGTCTCCGTAGTCCTGTAAGTCGCGCGTGCTCGACCAGTTCAGGCGGATGGCGAGGGACGAATAGGGTCGGAAGTCGAATCCGACCTCGTTGCGCCACGTGTGCACGATGCTGGGCAGCACCGTCTGTGCCGTATCGCTCTCCAGATGCACCGGCACGCGGAACGTGACGCGGTCGGTCTGGTTGTTCGTGAACGTCGAGGCGTAGGTGAGTCGGAACGGATTCCAGCGCAGCCGGGAGCTCCGCAGCGACTTCCCGAACTCACTCTCGCTGATCCAGTCGGGGAGCGAGCTCACCAGGTTGATGAGGAAACCCGGGGCGCCCTGCACCGTCTTGGGACCGGGCACGTTGTCGTACACGAGCCGCCCACTCCGGTTACGGGTCTCCGCACCAGTGAACGACGTCGTGTTGGACGCCTTGGCCCCCCCCACCTGCACCGTCACGGGGTCCACCACAGCGCGCTCGACGGCCGTCTCTCCCCGCTTCACCCGGCGCACGGCCACGTCCCACGAGGTCACCGACCCCTTCGGGTCACGCAGATTGGTGAGCCGATCGGCCAGCACATCGGTGTTCTGCAGGAAGAACGGATCCGCGCTGGAACTGTTGTAGCGGAACCGGAACGGCACGCTCAGTCCCCAGGATTGCGGCAGTAGCTTGTCGACCCTGAACAGCATGGCGAAGCGCGCGGCCGCGTCCGTCACGTAACTCGGGCGTTGGTCGAACTGGCGGAATCGGTCGTCCCGCAGGGAGTAGCTGAAGTCGAACTCGGCCACGTCGGCGGCGGCCAGGCGCACGTCGACGGCTGCCGCGACACCCGCGTCCCCCACGACGTCGTCGAGCCGCACGTCGTCCACCCAGAGCTCCGCGACCGACACGGTCACGGTCTCCTGCACCCTGAGGATCCCGGCTGCCACTTCCGACACCCGTGCGAGGTTGGGGGGTGAGACCCCGGGGTCTCGCACGTGCACCAGGTAGGGGCCGTCGCACGCGACGTAGGCGGTCGAGTCGCCGCCGCACTGGGCAGCGCCCGACGGCGGTGCTCCCGAGAGCCATGCCGATTCGATCTGGGCGCGCAGATCGAGCCAACGCTCCAGATCCACCACCACCTCCGGTTCCCAGCTGTCGGTCCGGGCCGGCGCCCGGTACATGTAGAAGTTGTCCGCATTCTGCCCGACCTTCACGAAGAACTGGAGATCTCCCTCGGTCCACCCGGTGCCACGCCCGCGCGCCCACACGCGCAGTCGTCGATAGGCGAGGAAGTTCTTGTCCGACTCCGCGCTGAACCGCACTAGTGCCTCGGCCCGCTCGCCCCCTCTCAGATCCTCCGCGAGCACACGCAGGGACTTCTCGTTCACCTGCGTGACGCCGAACTGGAGGGCCTGGCTAGTCTCCTCGGGCAGGTCGGTGGTGCCCGGTGGCGACTCGTAACCCAGCTGCTCGTCCTCGGTGCTGACGGTCGCGGCACTCACTTCACCGTGGAGCGCGCCCGTGCTCCCCGAGATGCCGTCGATGGGAGTATCGGCACGCTTGACCCATGGCGCCCCCACGAAGCGCATGCGCGCCAGCGTGATCCAGAACTCCTCCTCCACCGCGCCGAGGTCGGGGGTCACGAGCGTCAGGCGCAGGGCCTCGATCTGGCGCAGGTTGGGTTGGCCCACCTGCACCGAGTCGATGCGCAGCGGGATACGGTACAGCCGCCACGTCATGGGTCGGCCCTGCTCGTCGAAGTGCGTCACCCCGTCCCGCACGAAGTAGCGGGGGTCGCCGATGGGGAACGTGTAGCGCAGAAAGTCTTCGGCGGTCGCGCCGACGGAGAGATCCAGCCGGTTGTCACCGTCGAGGTCCTCGGTATCGAGGCGACGGTTGCGCCGCGTGCAGGCGGCGCGGAGGTTGCCCAGCACGAGGGTGGGCAGGCCCGCGATGTCCGCTACGCTGCACAGCGGAAGGTCGTTGAGCACCTCGCTGCTGGTTTCATTCAGGATGGTACCGACCACGTCCCCCCGAATACCCACGTCGTCGGTCAGCGCGTTGTACACCGCCGTGAGCGAATCCCGCTCGGTGTCGAGCGTGCCCGCCCCCTCGAACTGGAGCCCACTGAACAGGGTGTCGCTGCCCTGCACCTGGAACGAGGTGGGGGCGGGGCCCACCACGTCCTCGAAGACCGTGCCGAGATCGATCACGAGTATGGTGCTCTGCTGCCGGGCCTTCATCTCGGCGTCCTCGAGCACCCAGAACTCGACGAACTCCGAGCGGGAGAAGTCGATGCCCACACCGGAGCCGAACCCGAACGGCTGGGTCAGGCTGCGCCAGCGCGGCCCCGGGGTGTGCGGCAGGAACCAGCGAGGCGCACCGGTGACGGGATCGGGAGCGCCGCCCACCGTGTCGGGCTTGAGGGTGAGCCACAGGGTCGGCTCGATGGCGATACCGGTGCCGGTGAGCACGATGCTGCTGTCGATGTCCTGCGGCCGGAACTCAACGACGCCGGACGGCGTCCGCACGAGATTCTGCCACACCAGTGGCACCGCGTCCTGGTCGGAGAAGTCTCCCCCCAACCCGAGGTAGTTCGGCGGCAGGCCACGGCCCGAGGACGGCGTGCTGCCCAACTGGAACTCGCGCTCCACCAGCGGGACCTTGAACCCCGCCTCCTGCTGAAAGTCCTCCACGTAGGCGATGCCGGTGCTATTCGGATTCGGGTTGGACACCGCCACCTCACCGGTGACATCCAGACGCGATGGAACCGTCGTCTCGATCAGCGGCAGGGCGTCCAGCACACGGGTGAGCCCATCACCGCGGAACCGCAGCTCCGCACCGAGGCCGCCCATGAAACCCGCCTGGGGCTCGAACCCCAACTGGGGCCGGGTGAGGCTGGTGCGGTCGCGCTGGAACAGCCCGATGGCGTGGATGCGGCTCTCGGATCCGAGGTTGTACGTGCCCGCGAGCCCGAAGATGGTCTTGGGCGCAAAGTCGAACAGCTGATTTTCCTCGAACTGCGCGCGGACCTCGGTGGGTCTCAGGAAGAGCGAGTCCGGACTGAGGAATCGCACCTGTCCCAACTCGTAATCGATCTCGTAGTCGCGCCCACGGACCAACTCGCGTTCCCCGATGAACAGCTTCTCGCTCTCCTCTCGGACCTGGAGCGCCCCCAAGCTCAGCGTGGAACGGTCGCCCGCTCCGCTCGCTTCGTAGTTGTACCTCAGGTGGAACAGGGGCGGCGGCGCCTCGCTCAGCAGCAGATACGTGGGGGTGCGGTAGAGCGAGTCGTTGCGATCACCGGGGGCGAGCGCCGTGGCGTCGGCGAACGGGGTCAGGTGAGGGAATACCACGAAGAAGTCCCGCACCGGCTCCCCGTTGTTCGGGTCACGAGTCCGGGGAAAGACACGGTTGAACTGGTCGATGGTCGACGGATCGACCGTGACTGCGAGGCCCAACGTGGAGAGATAGGTGCCGGTGGACCCCAGCGGCTGCTCCGACTCATTCACCACAATCGCGAGACGGATCGTGTTCCGCGTGATTCCGCCTCCACCGATGCGGTACGCGTTGCGCATCTCGTGAAAATAGGTGGGGACTTCCGGCCCGCGCCGCGGCTCGTACACAAGCTGCAGCGTGTCGCCCAATCCGTTCACCGCGGGGAACGTGCCCACCGTGTCCCCCGAGGCCCGCGTGTAGGAGACGGCGAGGAAGTCGTCGGTCCCGAGCCGATTGGCGAGCGCGAACCAGACCCCGGATGGATCCAGATAGTAGTCGCGACCCTCCACGAGCAGCTCCCAGCTGAATGGCCCCACCCGCTGCGGGCTGTCGGTGCGGAGGGCGACTGCTTCGATCCCGCCCAGGTTGGGATTGTCCTCCTCCCGTCCCACCTGGGCCCGCAGTCGGTAGACCCGCACTCCGGTGGGCCGCAGCGTGTCCGGCAGGAGCTCGGGCACGATGTCGAGCACATCGATGGCGGGGTACTGGGGCAACTCGAGCGGCGGCACCACGAAGAAGAAGCGCCCGCTCTCGAAATCCAGGTCGCGCGCCTCAAACGATACGGGCTGTGTGGTCGCATCCCCCACCCGGAAGGTGCGGGTGCGAACCGCGGAGCCCTTCTGCTGCGCGAAGATGGTGCTCAGATCCACGGGGCCGAGCTGGGCCTCGACCTGGGCCCCGAATGAGTTGGCAGGGATCGCGGCGGTGATGAAGCGGAATGGCGGGGCACGGAACGTGACGTTACCCACCTCCACGCGCCGCACGATCTCGTCTTCGAGCCCCTGATACCAGACGTTGATGTTGTTGTTGACCGTGAATTCCCGCTTGGTGTCGAAGTCCACGTTCACATGGAAGCGGTCACCCACCACCCCACCGGCCAGCACCCGGAAGTCCTCGTCGAAGCTCGGGGTGGGGAAGCCACCCTGGCACCCTGAGCCGGGCTGGTTGATCTCGTCGGCGCTGCAGCGGACGTTACGGAGCCGATCGAACTTCATCACCAGGCGGGACTGGAGATCGAGTCCCAGGTCAGCGTAGCGCCCCAGCGCCTCCAGGGTGGCCGGCTCCTCCTCCACGGGCTCCGCCAGGTCCTCCGGCCGGGGAATCGGGACGCGCCGCGGCTGCCTTTCGGGCGGAATGGGCGGAGGGGGCGCGAGCGAAGCGAGGAGGCGGGCTTGCCGCCGACCCGCCCGGCGGCCGGCGATGAGCCCGCGCGTCGCCACCTCCCAGCGCCGCGCCGCGAGCGCGGGGGTGGTGCGTTGGCCCAGCCATCCGCCGGGGTCGAGCGCCGGATGCGCTCGCAGGGCCAGCGGCTCGTGCGCCAGTCGGATGCGCAGTCGTGGGGCCGGCGCGCCGGGCTCCTGCGCAGCGAGCGGCCCCGCGACGACCATCGCGGTCGTCAGGACAAAGACTGCGCAGCGGCCGGACACTTTCACCTGGACGCGGGGTAGGCCTTGTTAGAGGTGAGATTTCGCAATATAATGCCGGCTCAAGTCATTACAGGCAAGTAATTTACGGCGCCGCATGAGCATCCTGACCAAGTATCTGCTGAAGCAGCACGCGAGGCCTTTCCTTTTTGCCCTCTCGGCGCTCACTTGCTTCGAGTTGATCCGCCAGATCGCCCGCAAGCTGGGCGACCTCATGGGGAAGGGCCTCCCATGGACGGTGATCCTGGAGTTCTTCCTCCTCACGATCCCGTTCCTCATAGCGATCACGCTCT
>JBDGYO010000515.1:0-2029 GCA_039584015.1 Gemmatimonadota bacterium
CCCGAGCCAGGTCAATCATCCAACGACATGGGCGAAGAGGGATTCGAACCCCCGACTTCCTGCTTGTAAGGCAGGCGCTCTCGACCCCTGAGCTATTCGCCCCCAACGCGGTCGCCTAGAGCGCCAATCCCAGTGGAAACAGGACGCAGTAGCCCAGCACCAACAGGACCGGGGCTACCGTGGTCGACCCTCGGGCGAGCAGCGCATAGCCAACCGTGATGGAGGCCAGAGCGCCGGTCAACAACACCAGATTCCGCCGGCGGAACCGCAACCGCGCGGGCGACCCTATTCTACTTAACATAGACCCTCAGGCTAACCGCAGGTTCCGAAACCGTCAAGCACTCGGGTTCCACTCGTCCTCGGGCACAAACCACCCATTCTCAAGGGTTTGGCGGCGCTCCCGATCCCGCCTCCGGCGCCGTGCCCAGAGCACCACGAGCAGCACGGCGACGAACGTCCAGAACACCGTCACCGAGCTGAAAATCAACAGCCAACCGTAGCGTTTGCGTAGGTCGCGGCGCCATAGCTCCTCGAACTGGCCGAGCGTCACCTGGTACGTGGAGCGCAGCGCCAGGTCGAAGTCGGTCGTGCCCCGCAACGTGGTGATGAGCGGCTCGAGACCCCGATCCCCACCCAACCGCTCCAGCAGCCGCACGGCCGTGGTCGCCAGGGCGTACGACGCCCCCGCCTCCACCGCCCCACCTTCCCGGATGTGACGGTCGAGACCAGCCAGCGTCGGCACCACCCCGCGCAGCACGATCCAGTTCACGCGCAGCACGTCGCCTTGGTCCCACTCCCCCGCGGCGCTCGCCGCATAGCCCTCGTCGAACCAGCGGGGCACACGACGCACCACGCTGTGCAGGGCAAGATGCGCCAGCTCGTGCCGCAGCAGCCGGCGATGGTCCCGACCCACTTGCAGTACGATGGTGCGGGTCCCCGGGAAGGCCGCTGCTGCCCCCCACTCGGGTACGCGTCCCGCGGTAAGCGAATCGAAATGTGTATCGCTGGGCGCCACGATGAGACGGATGCGGCGGGGTGGTGGATCCGGGATGCCCGGCCAGGGGCCGGCGCGGTCGGCGTACTCGGCGAGGGCAATTGCCGTGGCCTCGTCGGACCAATACACGGCGGTCACGCGACCCACGTGTACCACGGAGGGCTCTTGCGGTACCGCGAGCAGGAAGAAAAGGGCGGCTAGCGTGGCGGCTCCTGGCCTTGTACGACCAGGTCCAGGGTCTCCTTGCAGCGCTTGCCCCACGGATTGAACTTGTTGGCCTGATACCCCTCCCCCCACGTCTGGCGCGCCGCATCTTGATCGCCTGCGTACCACTGCGAGCGCCCCAACTCGTAGTAGGCTTCGATGAGATTCGGCCCGAGCTTCAGGGTCTTGCCAAAAAACGTCTGCGCATCCTCATACATCTCGCGCTCCAAGTACACGAGCCCGAGATAGAAGTGTGCGTACAGCGTGGCCTTCCGGTCATTGTCCAGGCGAATCGCCTTCGAGAGATGCTCGATCGCCTCGCCGAAGATCTGTTTCTTGAGGCAGATGTAACCCACGTTGATCCGGGCTAGCGAGTTCGCCGGCTCCTTGGCAAGCACCAACTGAAAGGTGCCCATCGCCGAGTCGTAATCCTCGTTGAGCATCTGCGCCCAGCCAAGGAGTGACTGCGCCTGGACATCGCCGGGAGAGAGCTGCAGCGCCTTGGTCAGCGACTGGATCGCCCCGCCATAGTCGCCCAGCGAGATGAGGCTCCACCCCTTCTCGATGAACGTCGTAGCGCCGAGATGGTCCTGCATCACGGGCACCGTTCCCGTGAACTGCGGGGCCTGGTCTCCGCTCTGACTCTGGGCGAGGTCCTTGTACTTGTCCACCAGCACGCGGATGCTCTCCTTGAGCGTGCTGAGGTCGGAGATCACCTGATCCACCGTCTTGAACAGCGTGATGATCTCCGCTTTCAGATCTTCGCGCTCCTCGCCACCGGGAGAGGCGTCGAGGCGGCGGGCGATGGAATCGTACTCGCCGCGCAGCGAG
>JBDGYO010000516.1:0-2797 GCA_039584015.1 Gemmatimonadota bacterium
GTGGCGTGAAACGGCGGCAACAGGGCGGCGGCGTCGGCGTCGGTGAGCAGCAGCGGCCACGAGGGATCGACTGGGGGAAAGCCGATATCCGCGACCACGACCTTGCCGCACCAATCGCGCGCCAGCAGGTGCCCGCGTCGCACACCCCCGAACGTCACCGTGAGATCGGCGCGAACCGGACCCGACGCCTCACCCGTCGAGAGGTCCAACCCGGTGGGACCGTCCACGGCCACGACCGGGCCGGCATGCTCGGCCACCCGGGCGGCAAGCTCACCCATGGCCCCCCTCGGGACTCCCGAGGCGCCCGTTCCCAGAATGGCGTCCACGACCACACCGACTTCGGGCCAGGGGGTATCGGGCGGCACCAGCTCCACGCCTTCGGCCAGCGCGAGCGTGCGGTTGGCCGCACAGTCGGGGGAGCGCTCGTGCTCCACTTCGGACACGCGCACCGGGACACCGCCCACCCGCAAGGCGCGCGCCGCCACCCACCCGTCGCCACCGTTGTTGCCGTGGCCGGCGGCCACCAGCACCCCGGCCCCAAGCGCCGTCGAGCACTCACTGGCAACCAGCTGCGCCACGGCCCGTCCGGCGGCTTCCATCAGCACGCGGCTGGGAATCCCGTCGGCCGTGCGGGCGCGCTCGTCCCACTCGGCAGCCTGCTGGGCATTGAGAACGGGTATCGGCATGGGCAGGAAGTCTCGCGGGTCAGCTCACGCCTGGAGCGGGAGCCAACCCAGAGCACTCCGCGCAGCGCGCGGCGTCAGACTACTTGAAGCTCTGACCGATGGCGCGGCCGAACGAGATCTCGCCGTTGTCGATGCGGAGGTTGAAGCCGCAATCGGGGCTGGTACACGCCCACGCCTTGAACTGGATCGGCGCCCCGTCTCGTCCGTAATCGGAGAGCGGAATGAGCACGCCCGTCTTGCACTTCAAGCACGCAGGCCAGCGCATCAATCACCCTCGAACGCCTGCGTGAAGTCGTACACTCCCGCAAAGTCCTCGATCCGGTCGGTGGGGTGCCGGATCAGGAGCCCGACCTCGATGAGCACGAATACGATGCGGCCAATGTCGTCCGTCGACTCGATGCCCCAGAACCGCAGCACGGTGCGGGCGGTCAGCCCGAACTGGTCGAGCGCGAAGTCGCGGCACGACACCGCCAACTCCTCGCCCGAGATGTGCCCGCGTAGCTTGCGCCGCCGCTGACAGAATTCCAGCGACGCCAGCACGAACAGGTAGGCCCGCTCGTGAAAGCGGCCATCGAGCGCACGGATGCGCTGCATGACTTCGTCAGCCAACTGGAGCTCGTACACGTTAGTAAGGTGGAGGCCTCTCAGCCGGTGAGCAAGAGGCAGGCACTCCTCTCCCCTCCACAATCGTTACCCTCGGCAGCTACCCGTCCTGATGGTGCTTCGCTAGACCCTGACGGCGTCGGGATAGAGCGGGAACTCGCCGGCCAGCTCACGTACCTCCCGCGCCACGCGTGCCACGGTGGCGTCATCTCCATCCCGCAGGATTTCGTGGATGCACTCCGCGATGCGGCGCATCTCGTTCTCGCCCATGCCGCGGGTCGTGAGCGCGGAACTCCCCAGCCGGATGCCGCTGGTCACGAATGGCGAGCGTGGATCACCCGGCACAGTGTTCTTGTTGACGTGGATCCCGGCGCCGCCGAGAGCCTCCTCGGCGTGCTTCCCGGTGATGTCCTGCGACCGCAGATCCACCAGGATGAGGTGCGTGTCGGTACCGCCGGACACGAGGGTGTAGCCCCGCTCCACGAGCGCCTCGCCAAGCACCTGCGCGTTGCGCACGACCTGCTGGGCGTACGTCTTGAATTTGGGTTTCAGTGCCTCCGCAAAGGCGACGGCCTTGGCGGCGACGACGTGCTCCAGCGGACCACCCTGCGTGCCGGGGAAGACCTGCTTGTTCACCGCCTTGGCGAACTCCTCCCGGCAGAGAATGAAGCCCCCACGCGGCCCCCGCAGGGTCTTGTGCGTGGTGCTGGTCACCAGACCCGCATGGGGCACGGGCGAGGGACACACCCCAGCGGCGACGAGTCCCGCAAAATGGGCCATGTCCACCAAGAGCGTGGCTTCCACCTCGCGCGCCACCTCGGCGAACCCCGCAAAGTCGATGTGCCGAGGACAGGCGCTCCCACCCGTGATGATGAGCTTGGGGCGCTCGGCGCGCGCGATGTCGCGGACCTCGTCGAGGTCGATCAGGCCCGTGGTCTCGTCCACACCGTACTGCACGGCGCGGAACAGCCGACCGCTGGCGTTGACGTGTGACCCGTGGGTGAGATGGCCGCCGTGGGTCAGCTTGAGTCCCATCAGCGTTTCGCCCGGCTCCATGACGGCCAGGTACGCCGCCATGTTCGCCTGGGCACCGCTGTGGGGCTGCACGTTGGCGTGATCGGCCCCAAACAACTCGAGGGCGCGGTCGATGGCGAGCTGTTCGATCTCGTCCACGACCTCACAGCCGCCGTAGTACCGCTTGCCCGGGTAGCCCTCCGCGTACTTGTTCGTGAGGACCGACCCCATGGCCTCCAGCACCGCCCAGGAGACGAAGTTCTCGCTCGCGATGAGCTCGAGCCCGTTCTCCTGGCGGGCCGTTTCACGCTGGATCAACGCGTGAATCGTCGGATCGGCCGCTTCTAGCGACCGCATCCGTTCGTGTGCGTCACCCATGGGCTCTCCGGGTTCAGGCCTTCTTCTTCGCCGTCGCCTCCACGATCCGCTCCTCCGCCAGCCGATCCGCCGCCCGGTACGTGGGGATGTTCTCGTCCTTGGCGATCTGGATCACC
>JBDGYO010000097.1:0-10797 GCA_039584015.1 Gemmatimonadota bacterium
AGGCGTCGCGCGAGGCTGCCGGCAGCACGAGATGACCCTGGTCGGCGGCGAGACGGCGCAGCTTCCCGACCTCTATCAGGCGGGCCACTACGACCTCGCCGGCACCATCGTGGGCGTGGTGGAAGAGGGTCGTGCGCTCCACGGCGATGCGGTGCGCCCGGGCGACGTGCTGGTGGGGTACGCCTCGAGTGGACTGCACACCAACGGATACACGCTGGCGCGCCGAGTCGTGTTCGACGAGCTCGGTCTCGACATCGACAGCGAGCTTCCCGATCTCGGTGTGACCGTCGGGGACGAGTTGCTTAAGGTGCACCGCAGCTATTGGAAGGCAGTCGCGCCGGTGTTGTCGCACGTGCACGCCCTGGCCCACATCACCGGCGGGGGCATCCCGGGCAACCTGGGTCGCGCGCTGCCGGAGGGCTGCGCCGCCGAGGTCGATCGGGCTGGGTGGGAGGTGCCCGACATCTTCCGCCTGCTCGAACAGGCGGGAAAGGTGAGCGCCGACGAGATGGTCGAAGTGTTCAACATGGGCCTGGGGATGATCGCGGTCGTGGCATCCGACGACGAGCCTGCCGTGCGGCAAGCGGCGGAGGGCGCCGGCATCGATACCTGGACCGTGGGCCGCGTCGTCGAGGGCGCGGGAGTGCGCGTTGTCTGAGCGAGAGTCGACGGAGCGGCGTGCCATGGAACGCGCGCTCGCTCTCGCCCGGCGGGGTTGGGGTCGCGTCGCGCCGAACCCGCTCGTGGGTGCAGTGCTGCTGCGCGAGGGTGAGGTGATCGGAGAGGGGTATCACGCGGAGTATGGGGAATCGCACGCCGAAGTCGCGGCGCTCGGCGATTGTCCCGATGCCACGGGCGCTACCATGGTGGTGAGCCTCGAACCATGCAATCATGCGGGGAAGACGCCGCCGTGCACCGACGCGATCCTCCAGGCGGGCGTTTCCCGTGTGGTGCTGCCGCTGCGGGACCCCACGCCCGAAGCCGGCGGTGGCGCACACGAGCTGCGGGAGGCGGGCGTCGAGGTGGACGAAGGGTTGATGCGCGAGGAAGCTGCCGCGCTGAACGCACCTTTCTTGTGGGCGCAGCAGCGTCCCGACCGACCGTTCGTCGCGCTCAAGGTGGCGACCTCGCTTGATGGACTGCTTGCCGACGAGAGCGGTCGCTCCAAGTGGATCTCGGGCGCCGAGGCGCGCGAGTACGTGCACTGGTTGCGGGCGGGGTTCGACGGCATCGCGGTGGGGCGGCGCACCGTGGAGCTGGACGATCCGATGCTCACCGACGAAGAGCGGTATGGTGCGGCGGGACTCCCGGGTGGTGCGCACGGCGCAGGAGGTACCCACGGTCGTCATGACCGGCTCGCATACGTACGAGCGAACCGTGAACGACCTCGACGGCACGGGTGTGATGGTGCTGGCGGCAGACGGGGTGGAGCAGGTCGTTACCGAGCTGCGCGGCGCCGGGATGCGTTCCGTGTTGGTCGAAGGGGGCGGCTCCCTGGCCGGTGCCCTGCTCGAAGCGCACATGGTGGACCGGATCCACTGGATTCAGGCGCCGCTCTGGCTGGGGGTCGGTGTGCCGGCCTTCGGCGACCGGGGTGGGCTCCCCCTGGAGGACAGCGTCCGCTGGGTCGTGACGGAGCGTCGGGGACTGGGACCAGATACATTATTGGTAGTCGATCGGGAGCTATGTTTACCGGAATCGTGACGGCGATGGGCACCGTGGCCCAGGTGGAGCGCGACGGCGAGCGCTGCGCGCTCACCATTGAGGCGCCGTATGCGGACCTGGCGGTCGGCGAGAGCGTCGCGGTGAACGGCGCCTGCATGACCATCGTTGAGACGGGAGACAGTCGGTTCAAGATCGAGGCCGTCATCACGACGCGCGGGCGCACCCGGTTCGGTGACATCAGAGAAGGCGAGCGTGTCAATCTGGAGCGCGCCATGGCCGCGGGCGACCGCTTCGGGGGCCACTGGGTACAGGGACATGTGGACGGCGTGGCCGAGGTGCGTGGGGTGCACCCCGAGGCGGATGCGGTGCTCATCGACATCACGGTGCCGCCCGACGTGGCCGAGATCTCTGTGCCGTATGGCTCCATCACGGTGGATGGGGTGAGCATGACGGTGAACGCGGTCCCGGACCCCGGCGTCGTCCAGCTCTCCGTGATCCCGTTCACGCGCGACAACACGACGCTCGGATCGCTCGCGCCGGGTGACCGGGTACACGTGGAGGCGGACATCATCGGGAAGTACGTGAAACAGGTGCTGGAACAGAGGGGGCAGGGCGCCGCAATCCCGCCGCCCACTCCTGAGGGATAGAAGGAAGGTGTCATGAAGTTCGGAACCATCGAGCAGGCGATCGAAGACATCCGGCAGGGCAAGCTCGTCCTGGTGGCGGATGACGAGGACCGGGAGAGCGAGGGCGACCTGGTCGGTGCGGCCGAACAGGTCACACCGGACATGATCAACTTCATGGCCACGCACGGTCGCGGCCTCATCTGCCTCACCCTGACCTCGGAACGGTGCCATGCGCTGGGGCTTCCTCAGATGGCGGAGGAGAGCTCCGACGCCTACGAGACCGCGTTCACGGTGAGCGTCGATGCCGCAAAGCGCTTCGGCGTCACGACCGGGATCTCGGCGGCGGATCGCGCCAAGACAGTGCAGGTCGCCATCGACCCGGCCACCGTGCCGTCGGACCTGCGGCGGCCCGGGCACGTCTTCCCGTTGCGGGGGCGCCCGGGGGGCGTACTGCAACGCGTGGGACACACGGAGGCGAGCGTGGACCTGGCGCGTCTCGCCGGGCTCTATCCGGCCGGTGTGATTTGCGAGGTGCTCGCCGATGACGGCACCATGATGCGCCGGCCCCAACTCGAGCAGTTCGCGACGAAGCACGATCTCACCTTCGTGACCGTGGCGCAGCTGGTGGCGTATCGTCTGCAGTGAGTTCCGCATCATCGGCTACCAGAACGACGTGGACGCCCACGAGCACGTGGCGCTGGTGTTCGGCGAGGTGGAGGGGGAGCAGAATGTGCTCGTGCGGATGCACTCCAAGTGCCTCACCGGCGACGTCTTTGGATCGCACCGCTGCGATTGCGGTCTGCAGCTCGAGGCGGCCATGCGCATGATCGCCGAGGAGGGACAGGGCGTCGTGGTCTACCTCGATCAGGAGGGACGCGGGATCGGCCTGCTCAACAAGCTCAAGGCCTACGAGCTGCAGGACTCGGGCCGCGACACGGTTGAGGCGAATGAGGCGCTCGGGTTCGCGCCCGATCTTCGCAACTACGGTATCGGCGCGCAGATCCTCATGGATCTGGGGCTGAGTTCCATTCGGGTGCTCACCAACAACCCCCGCAAGATGGTCGGCCTCGACGGCTACGGACTCGAGATCGTAGAACGCGTACCGCTCGTCGCCGACCCCACCGAGGAGAGCCGGGCATACCTCCGGGTCAAGCGCGACAAGCTCGGTCACCTCTTCGCTCACTAGGATGACCTCCTCCACCGATGGGGGCACGCGCACCACGGGGCGGGCGCTCGTCGTGGTCGGCCGCTTCAACGAGGGAGTGACCCGCAAGCTGCTGGACGGTGCCAGGGCAGCCCTGTCTCGGGCGGGGTTTGCCGAGGGGGCGGTGGATGTGGTGTGGGTTCCCGGCGCGTTCGAGCTCCCGGTCGTGGTACGCAGCGGCTTGGGGACGGGCCGCTATGAGCTGGCGGTCGCACTCGGCGCGGTGATCCGCGGCGAGACCCCCCACTTCGAGTATGTGTCCCAGGCGGCGACCCGCGGTCTCACCGACGCCGCGGGCCGCTTCGGCCTCCCCGTTGGCTTCGGGCTCCTGACCTGCGACACGCTGGCCCAGGCTTTGGCGCGGGCTGGCGGCGAGGCGGGGAACAAGGGAGAGGAAGCGGCCCAGGCGGCGATCGACACGAGCCGCGCGCTTCAAGCGCTCGAGGATGGTGCTGAGGGCTGAGACGCGGCGACGCGCACGGACGCTCCAGCTGCTCTACGCCTGGGAGCTCCACGGCCGCCCGCCGATGCGGGATGTCGTAGAGGGTCTCCTGCGGGGAGCGCCCGCATGGCGCGCCGGACTCGAGGATGCCGAGCCCCTCGCCACTGCAATCGCGCAAGACGTCGAGCGGCTCGACGCCGAGATCGCGCCCACCGTGGAGAACTGGCGCATCGACCGCATCGGCACCGTCGAGCAGAATATCCTGCGCCTCGCGCTCCACGAATTGTCTCGCGAAGACGTTCCCCCGCGGGTGGTCATCACTGAGGCGGTGCGCCTCGCCCACTGGTTCGCCGGTGCCAAGGCCCCGGCGTTCATCAACGGCGTGCTCGACGCGGTAGCGCGGGAAGCGGGGAGGCTATGAAGATCCTCGCGGTCAATTGGCTCGATCTGGAGAACCCGCAGGCCGGCGGGGCGGAGATCCACTTCTTCGAGATCTTCCGACGCCTCGTCGAACGGGGGCATGAGGTGACGCTCGTCGCCTCCGGCTGGGAGGGCGCGGCACCCACGGCCGTCATCGACGGCCTCCGGGTCCATCGCTTCGGGGGGCGGCACACCTTTGCGCTCAAGGGGCGTGGCGCTGTGCGCGCGATGCTGCGGCGGGCGGCATACGATGTGGTGGTGGAGGACATCAATAAGCTGCCCCTGTACCTACCGACCCTGACGCGGCTCCCGTTCTACGTCATCGTGCCCCACCTGTTCGGCACCACGGCATTCTCCGAGGCATCGCCTCCGGTGGCCACGGTCGTGTGGCTGGCGGAGAAGCCCATCTCGCGGGTGTACCGACGCGCGGCATTCCACGCCATCAGCGACAGCACGCGGGACGACCTGGTCGCCCGCGGCGTGGATCGCGCGGCCGTCCACGTGATCTACCCTGGAGTGGACGCGGAGTGGTACACCCCCGATCCCACGGTCGGGCGCACGGCCGCCCCCACCTTTCTGTACGTTGGCCGGCTGAAGCGTTATAAAGGAGTGGAGACTGCCCTCCGAGCGGCAGCGGTCGCGCGTGAGCGCCGGCCGGATCTGCAGCTGGAGATCGCCGGAGGGGGGGACGACCGCGAGCGACTGGAAGGCATCCGTGCCCGCCTCGGTCTCACGGATGGAGTGACGTTTCTGGGTTTTGTCAGCGAAGAGCGGAAGCGGGAGCTCCTGCGACAGGTCTGGGGGGTGGTTTTCCCGTCGGTGAAGGAGGGCTGGGGCATCTCCAATGTGGAGGCTGCCGCCTGTGGGACCCCAGCCGTCGCCTCCGACAGCCCCGGCTTGCGCGAGTCCGTGCGTGACGGCGAAACTGGAATACTGGTACCACATGACGATCCGGAGGCACTGGCAGCCGCGTTGCTGCGCCTGAGCGAGAACGTCGAACAGGTCGACACGTTGGGGCGGGCGGCGCGGCGTTTTGCCACCGGGCTCTCATGGGACCGTGCTGCGGAGCTGACGGAGGCGCATCTTCTCGAAACCGTGCACCACGCCCGTGGTGGGCGTAAGGAGTGACGATCCATGCGCACGACCGTGACCGCACGGCACTGCGAGATTCCCGAAGAGCTGAAGGAGCGGGCCAAGACCATGGTGGAGAAGGTCGCCAAGGCGGCGCATCGGCCCCGGCGGGCCGAAGTCGTGTTCGACGCCGATCACGGCCAGAAGGTGGTCGAGCTCCATCTCTACCTGCCACGCGGCCAGGTCAAGGTCGCCACCGCCGAGGCCGCCGACTTCCGCACGGCACTGGATAGCGCGGTGGCCAAAGTGCGCAACCAACTCGATAAAGAACCGCGACGCCCCGCGCGTCCCCCATCCCCGGCCTAACGCATGCCGCAGCTAACCGTACGGGACATACTCGAGCGCAAGGGCGACTCGCTGCATCTGGAGGTCCTCGCCGGTGAAGCAGGGCTCGATCGGGAGATCACGGTACCAGAAGTCTCCAGTCCCGGCTTGGTGTTCGCCGGCTTCACGGCTCGGTTCGCGCCCGAGCGGATCTATGCGCTGGGGCAGACGGAGGTCGCTTACCTGCGCTCGCTTTCCACGGAGGAGCGTCGCAAGTCGGTCGAGATCTTCATGGGTTACGACCTTCCTTGCGTGTTCGTCACCAAGGGGCAGGCGGTGCCGCGCGAGCTGACCCGGCTGGGCAAGGAGCGCGGCATTCCCGTGATCCGCACCGACCTGAAGACCGCCGAGTTCTATCGGCGGATCTCGCCCTACCTCACCGAGGTGTTCGCGCCGGCCACGACCCTGCACGCCTCGCTGGCCGACGTATACGGTGTGGGGCTGCTCTTCATCGGGCGCAGCGGCATCGGCAAGAGCGAGTGCGTGCTCGACCTGGTGGAGCGCGGGCATCGGCTCGTCGCGGACGACGTCGTGCACCTCACACATCGCGGGGGCGAAGTGCTGATCGGGAAATCCGACGAGCTAGCACACCGCTACATGGAGATCCGGGGGGTGGGCCTCGTCGATATCATGTCTCTCTTCGGCGTGCGCTCGGTGCGGCAACAGAAGCGCATCGAGGTCGTGGTCGAGCTCGTGGACTGGGAATCCGAGCGGGACTTCGAGCGCACCGGCCTCGCCGGGCAGACCACCAAGCTGCTTGACGTCGAGCTCCCGCTCGTAGTCATTCCCCTGAACCCGGGCAAGAACCTCACGGTGATCTGTGAGGTCGTGGCAATGAACCACCTGCTGCGCTACAGCGGCGTCGACTCCGCCAAACAGTTCAACGACCGGCTCATCCAGCACATGGCCAAGCAGGCCGAGCTGCGGGAGTACCTCTCCGAAGACTATGAGTGAGGGACTCAAGGGCGTCGTGGTGTCGCACGCAGGCGTCGCACAGGCGCTCGTGGATGCCGTGCGGGGCATCACTGGCGAGCAAGATGGCCTGATCGCGCTGAGCAACCTGGGTGCCAGCCGCGATACGCTGTGTAACAATGTGGCCACCGCGGTCGGCGACGATGCGGCGGTCGTGTTCGTGGACATGCCGGCCGGCAGCTGCTTTCTCGCGGTGCTGAAGGAGTTGCACGAACGCGGCAACGTGGCCGTGGTAGCCGGCGTGAACCTCCCCATGCTCCTCGACTTCGTGTATCACCGTGATCTCTCGCCCGCGGCGGCGGCGGAGCGCGCGGCAGCCGCGGGGAATCGCGGGATTCGCTCCGTCACCTCATGAGCATCGTGTTGGTGCGCGTGGACGATCGCCTGATTCACGGGCAGGTGGTGGTGGGGTGGGTGCAGGCGCTCGGTGTACAGCGCATCGTGTTGGTGGACGACGAGGTGAGCGCCAACGAGTGGGAGCGCGAGCTGTACCGGCTGAGCGTGCCTCCCGGGCTGGCGGTTGAGTTTGCCTCGGTGGACGAGGCGGTCCCCCTGGTGGAGGGGTGGGGTGGCGAGCGGCAGCGCACGATCCTGCTGGTGGGCGATTTGGATACGATCGTCCGGCTCTGCAGTCGCTCGGAGTACATCCGGAAAGTGAACGTCGGTGGACTGCACGACGGGACTGCGCGGTCCCAGCGCCTGTCGTACGTGTACCTGTCGGACGAGGAGGCACAGCAACTGCTGGCGCTGTCCGAGGCGGGCGTCGAGGTCACGGCGCAAGACGTTCCCACGGCCAGGGCGGTGCCCCTGGGGGAGTTCGCATGATCGAGACCTTGGCATGGCTGTTCCTGTGGGGAACGGTGGTGGGGCTCGATCTCGTGAGCGTCGGTCAGGTGATGATCGCCCGGCCGCTGGTGGCGGGGACGGTGGCCGGCGCGATCGCCGGCGATCCCATCAGCGGCGCCACCGTCGGTGCGGTGCTGGAGCTGTTTGCCTTGGACGTGCTCCCGGTGGGCGCCGTGCGGTACCCTGACTACGGGCTGGGCGCGGTCGCTGCTGCCGCCACCGCGGCGGGCGCACCGGGAGCGCTCGGCACGGGAGTGGGCGTGTGCGTCGGCCTCGCGGTGGCGTATCTGGGAGAGCTCGGAATCCGCGCCGTGCGAGGTCTCAACACGGCCGATGTGCGCTACCGACGTGCTGCGCTCGACGCGGGCGACGCTGCAGTCGTGCGGGGCACGCAGCTGCGGGGTTTGATGCGCGACACCCTGCGCTCGGCGGTGGTCACGGCCCTCGGGCTTGCCATTGCTGCGCTGGTGTATCGCTGGCCGCCCGTGACGGTGCGCGGCGCCGTGTTGATTACGATCGTGCTCATCGGGGCGGCGCTCGGTGCAGGGGCCACCGGCGGGATGCGCCTGAGTGGCCGGGGCGTGCACCTGCGCTGGTTCGCTGCAGGGGTGCTGGCCGGTGTCGCCTGGGTGTTCGTGACATGAACAGCCGGTTCGCCAGCGCTTTGCTGCGCACGCTGCTGTTCCAGGCGTCGTGGAGCTACGACCGCATGGTCGGGGTGGGGATGGCGCACGCTTCCGAACCGCTGCTGCGGGATCTTCCCGGAGGACGAGAGGGAACGCGCTACCGGGAGGCCATGCACCGCGCCACCCAGTTCTTCAACACCCATCCGTACATGGGGGGTATGGCGGTGGGCGCGGTGGCACGAGCCGAGCACCAGGGGCTCCCGGGGGACCAGGTACGACGCCTGCGGCATGCCCTCATCGGCCCGCTTGGCTCGGTCGGCGACAAGCTCATGTGGGCCGGCGTGCTCCCGGCGGCCGTCGGGGTGGGACTCGTGGTCATGGCTACCGTGTCACCGCTCGCCGGGGTCGTGACCTTTCTGGTAGCCTACAACGTGGTCCACCTGACCATTCGGTGGTGGGCGCTGCGCGCCGGATGGCGCAGCGGTCCGGCGATCGCGCAAGAGCTCACGGCGGGCACCATCCAGCGCGGACTCCGGGTGGTGGGACCGCTGGCCGCTGCGGCGGTGGGCTTCGCGTTGCCCGTGGTCGCGGACTGGTTGGCCGAGGATTTCCAGGCGCGCACGCGCCTGAGCATCGGGGTGGTCGCGGCGCTGGCAATCGTGTTCTCGCGCTGGATCGTGCCCACGTTCGGGACGCTGCGCTTCGGACTCGCGGCCGCCGCGCTCGCGTTGGTCGTAGGGTGGCTGCGGTAGTGGTCGAGAAGACCACCACCATCCAGAACCGGCTGGGCTTGCACGCCCGTCCGGCTGCCGAGTTTGTGAAGCTGGCGGGCAAGTTCCAGTCGGAGATCTCGGTAGGCAAGGACGGGATGTGGGTCAACGGGAAGAGCATCATGGGGGTGATGACGCTCGCCGCGGAGTTCGGGAGTCAGGTCTCCGTGCGGGCCGAGGGGGAGGATGCCAAGTGGGCGGTCGAGGCGCTGGTGGAATGCCTCAGTCGTGACATGACGGAGGACTACTTGACCGAGGAAGAACTCGAAGCATGACCAACCACCGTTGGCTGCGTGGGGTCGGCGTCTCGCCGGGAATCGCCATTGGACCGGCGCGGCTCGTGTTGTGGGAAATCCCCACGGTGACGCGCCGCGTGGTGACGCCCGATGAGGTCGCGCGGGAGATCGAGCGACTGCACGCCGCCGTCGCCGCGGTGCGCGAGCTGATGGAAGACCTCCGAGTTCGGACGCTGCAGCGCGCCGGCCCCGAAGAGGCCAAGATCTTCGACGCACAGATCATGATGCTCGAGGACCAGGATTTCCTCGGAGAAGTCGAGACCCTCATCCAGCAAAACCAGCTGAGTGCCGAGCGGGCGTTCGAGTTCAAGACCCTCGAGATGCGTGCGCTCTGGTCGCAGTCGTCCAGCTACAAGCTGCGCCAACGGGTGGCTGACATTGCTGGCATTCAGGTGCCGGTGCTGAACCATCTCGTGGGACGGTCGGTGACGGCCACGCTGCATGATCCCAGCGGCCGCCCGGCCATCGTGTTCACCCGTGAGCTCACGCCGGGGCTCACGGTGCAACTCGAGCGCGAGCAGGTGGCCGGCTTCGCGGCCGTGGAGGGCACGCGCACGGCGCACGCGGCCATTCTCGCCCGGAGCCTCGGTATTCCCTGTGTCATGGGACTCGTGGAGGGGATGGAGCGGATCGAGGACGGCATGGAGGTAATCCTCGACGGGGCCCACGGGCTCGTGGTGCTGGATCCCAGCGCGGATGAGATCGCGGAAGCGCGTGAGTGGGAAGGGTTCCGCCGTGCGCTCGGCGCAGAGATGGAACAAGCGGTCGGAGAGCCGGCTGTCACCAAGGATGGCGTGGCCATAGTGCTGCGGGGGAATGTCGACCTGCCGGAAGAGGTGGAGACGACGCTGCAATTCGGAGCGGAGGGCGTCGGCCTGTTGCGCACGGAGTTCATGGTGCTCGGGCGCACCGAGCTGCCCGGTGAGTTGGAGGAAGCCGAGTTCTTCAGTCGGGTCGCGAAGACGTTCGCCGGCCATCCGGTGGTGATCCGTAGCTACGACGTGGGTGGGGACAAGTTCCCGGCGTCGTTCCAAACCCCACCCGAGGCGAACCCGTTCCTGGGGTGGCGGGCCATCCGGGTCTGTCTCGATCACCCAGAGATCTTCCGCACCCAGATCCGTGCGCTGCTCCGGGCCCGCACCCACGGCGACGTGAAGCTCATGCTGCCGATGATCTCGCAGGTGGAAGAGGTCGATCAAGCGCTGGAGCTGGTGCGGGAGGAGGTGGTGGCGCTGAAGCAGGAAGGTGTGGAGGCCGCCGACACGCTGCCGGTGGGTGCGATGATCGAGACGCCGGCCGCCGCCATGCTCGCGCCCCAGATTGCCGAACGGGTCGATTTCCTGAGCATCGGTACCAATGATCTCACCCAGTACACGCTCGCGATCGACCGCGGCAACGCTCGTCTGGCCGGGCGGTTCACGCCGCATCACCCGGCGGTCGTCCAACTCCTGAAGCTGGTGGTGGACGCCGGGAAC
>JBDGYO010000517.1:0-2013 GCA_039584015.1 Gemmatimonadota bacterium
GCTGAGAAACCGCTCGGCACCAACTGCGGCCGCGAGGTCGGGGAGGAGCACCTTGAGCGCGACGGGGCGGTCGTGCTTCAGGTCTCGGGCCAGATACACGGTGGCCATGCCGCCGCTGCCCACGACGCGCTGGACGGCGTAGCGGTCCGCCACCGCGGCGGCAAGACGCTCAGACAGATCGGTCATGGGATGTTCTAGGGCGAATGCGCAATCCGATAAAGTTAATCGTAATTCAGCCGTTGGGAAGAACTCAAACGCGTTGCGTCGGGAATCATTACTAGGGTTAACCATCGCCGGGGACTTGGCAGCCTGCGGAAAGCGAGGAGCGAGGGTTGCCGTGGCTCGAGCCTCCCCCTATCTGGCCACCCTCACACCTGCCCCATACCTTGCACCAGACCCAGCCGAGATCATTTCGTGACCGAACTTCTGGACCGCCTCAGGACCGCCCTCCCCGACCGCTACCGCATCGAGCGCGAGCTGGATCGCGGTGGGCTGGCGGTGGTGTTCCTCGTGCACGACCAGAAGCTCAACCGACCTGCCCATTTCAAGGTCTTCCGTCCCGAACGGGCCGCCGCCCTCGATGCCAGGCGGTTCTTGGAGGAGTTGGGGCCGGCCGTCAAGCTCAAACATCCCAACATTTCTGGCCCGTACCGCTATGGAGCCGCGGGCGGTCTGCTCTACTACGTGGTGCCGCTGGTGAAGGGCGAATCACTACGCCAGCGGCTGACGCGGGAGGTCCGGCTCTCCATCGAACAGACCGTCGCAATGATCCGCTCGGTGGCGGCCGCGCTGGACTACGCTCACGGCGAGGGGATCGTCCACCGCGACATCAGGCCCGAGAACATCCTGTTGCCGGGAGGCCAGGCGGTGGTGGCCGACTTCGGGGTCGCCCGCGCCGTGAGGATCGCGGCGGGCGAGCGCCCCGAAACGGCGCTCTCACCGGGCAAGCCCTACTACATGAGTCCGGAGCAGGTGTTGGGCGACGAGGTCGGTGCGCATTCGGACCTGTACTCGCTCGGCGCGACGCTGTTCGAGGTGGTGACGGGCGAGAAGCCGTTCGAAGGAGAGACGGTCCAGAAGATCGTGGCACAGCACCTCGCGAATCCGGTGCGCGAGCCGAAGGAAGTCGTGCCCGGCGTTCCACCCTGGCTGTCCGATCTGATCGTGCGCTGCCTCCAGAAGGCGCCCGAGGATCGGTTCCAGGGTGCCGCCGAGGTCATGAAGGCACTCGAGGCCGGAGAGTCGGCGGCGACGGAGCCCTCCGGCGAAGAACCGGTCGCAGCGGAGGACCTCGGGGTCGGCGAGATCGTCCAGGGAGCCAGTTGGGACTTCGACGAGCAGCTCGCGCCCGAGGTGAAGCCCCCGCCACAGCCCATCTATGACGTGACCCCTGTCCAGGAGAGCGCGCCGGCGCCGCCGACACCCCGACCTGCGGACCCGGCGGCCCCACCGCCAGAGCCCGCACCTCAGACGCCAGCGCCGATCACCACGGGCGGTGACCTGATTCCGGGAGCCTGGTTCGAGCCCGACCAAGCGGACTCCATGGCAAAGCCCGCGCCGGAGCCGGCGGGGGAGGAGGCGGCTGGCGAGGCGGAGGGTGCGGCCCCCCCCCAAGAACTGGAGGCAACGGCTCCGATAGCGCAATCCGTCGTCGATGAGGCGCTCGCCGAAGCCGCGCCGGAGGAGCCGGCACCAATGGCACCGGCCACGAAGACGTCCCGGATCCCGCCATGGCTGTTGGAACTCTATGACATGGGCCCGGAGCTCCTGGTACGGTTGGCCAAGAAGCGCGAGACGTGGTTCCACGTGGCGAGGGGCGTGGGGGTGGTCATTGGGCTGGTGGTCGTCTTCTTGATCGTGAAGGCCATCTTCTTCCGCCCAGCCACCGTGCACTACCAGCTCATCAGCAACGAGCTCGTCGAGCCGGTCGAAATCCTGCTGGACGGCCAGATGGTGCACACGCTCGAAGCCGGACAACAGGACTCGCTGGTTCTCCCGAGGGACAGGGCGGTC
>JBDGYO010000098.1:0-7966 GCA_039584015.1 Gemmatimonadota bacterium
GCCCAGCATACGCGGGCAGCGGGGCCAGCGGGTCCTGCTGATCCAGGACGGCTTGCGGCTCAACAACGCGCGGCGCCAGCAGGACTTCGGCGAGATCCCGGCCCTGGTGGACGTAGGCAAGATCGAGTCGATCGAAGTTGTGCGGGGGCCGTCCTCGGTGCTGTACGGGACCGACGCCATCGGCGGCGTGGTCAACCTGCGCACCCGCAAGCCGCGCTACGACGGGATCCACGGCTCGTTCGGCTTCCGCTACAGCGATTACGACACCCAGTCCAAGGGCGTGGCCACGGTCAACGGCCGGCTCGGCGACTTCTCGTTCCAGCTGATCGGGAGCGCGCGCCAGGCGTCGGATTACTTCTCGCCGTCGGGGAGCTACGGCGAGATCACACTCGACAGCACGACCACCGTGCTCAACACGGGCACCGACGACTACAACGTCGAGGCATATGCGGCGTACGAGATTGCCGGGCGCCACGAGGTGTGGGGCAAGTACGAGCGGTACCGGGCCGACACGTCGGGCTTCGGGCTGGTGGAGCCGGCGGAGTACACCGACGAGACCACCCGCATCGAAATCGTCTATCCGTTCCAGGACTTCGACAAGTTCACAGCAGGTTACCGGGGCAGTCGTCTCAACATCCCCGTCGCCGACAACCTCGAGTTCATTGGCTACTTCCAGAACAACAACCGGCAGCTCAACAACAACATCACAGGCATCGACATCGGCATGGGAGCCGAGCTGCAGTTCTTCACGGAGAACTACACCGACATCGAGACGTTCGGCGGCCGGCTCGAGGCGAAGAAGCTGGCCTGGGGCCGTGTCATGTGGACCTACGGCGTCGACTATTTCCGGGACAACGCCCGGAACGCCGACACCAGCGCGACGATCATTCTGGGCTTCGGCCCCCCCATGGTCGACGTGGACAGCATCGCCAACCTGCAGAACGCGACCTACGGGAGCGTGGGGGTGTTCGCCCAGGCAGACTGGCAGCTCACCGACCGTGCGTCGGTGATTCTCGGGGCGCGCTGGCAGGACGTGACCTCCAAGACGAGGCAGACCTCGGGTTACCCGGACTCGCTGTTGACCACCGAATCCGACCAGACGATCGTGGCGGCGCTCAACGCCATGTACAGCGTCCACGACAACGTCACGCTCATCGGGACCGTGGGGCGCGGATTCCGCTCGCCCAACCTGGTGGAGCGGTTCTTCGCGGGGCCGACCCCCGAGGGCAGCGGTTTCCAGGTACGCAATGACAGTCTACAGCCCGAGACCAGTCTCAACTTCGACATCGGCGCCCGGTTCAGGAACCGCACGGTGTTCCTGGAGGGCTTCTTCTTCTACAACACGATCTTCGACGGCATCCGGATCGAGGCGACCGGCGACACGATCTCGAGCCTGCCGGTCTTCATGAACGTGAACGTGGACAAGCTGCGCTTCCTCGGCGTGGAGCTGGCCGGCGACGTGCTGCTCCCGGCCGGGTTCTCGGTCGGGGCCAACTACACGCACTTCGACACGAAGGACGTGAACGATCCCGAGAACCCCGTGGGCGACACCTATACGAATAAGCTGCTGGCACACCTGCGCTGGGTGCACCCGAGCAGCCGCGTGTTTGCCGAGTACGAGTTCCGCTGGAATGGCGAGCGGAAGGAGGCCTTCACAGGCACGGCGCCCGCCGTCGGGCCCGTGTTCCCAGCCTTCATGACCCACTCGGTGCGGGCTGGCTGGACCTTCTACCAGCAGGGCAACATGAGCCAGCGGATCGGCGTGTCGTTCATCAACCTCACGAACGAGCTGTACGCCGAGTTCGCCAATACATCGTTCTTCCGGCCGCAGCCGCGGCGCGGGGTGCTCCTCTCCTGGGACATGACGTTCTAGAGCGAGCGAACGAGGCGGAAAGGAGCAGCGCACCGTGCGAGAGCCCGTTCATTTCATCCCGATCGTGACGACGATCATCGCGATCGCCTTCGCGATCGTGGTGTTCCGCCGCTATCGCGAACGGCGGGGATTGCATCTGCTGTGGTGGTCCGTTGGCCTCCTCATGTTTGGTGTGGGAACGGGAACCGAAGCGGCGACGACCCTCTTCGGGTGGAACCAGGGCGTATTCCGCGCCTGGTACATCGCCGGTGCGCTACTCGGTGGGGCGCCGCTGGCACAGGGAACGGTGTATCTCCTGTTGTCGCGGCGCGTCGCCGACCGCATGACCGTCGCCCTGCTGGCCGTGGTGGCGGTAGCGGCGGCCTGCGTGCTGCTCACGCCGATCAACTACGAGCTGGTAGAGCCGCACCGGCTGTCCGGCCAGGTGATGGGGTGGCAGTGGGTGCGGGCTTTCAGCCCGTTCATCAACCTGTATGCCGCCATCTTCCTGATCGGCGGGGCGATCCTCTCAGCCGTGCGGTTCAGTCGCAAGAGGGGCACCTACCACCGCATGGTGGGCAACATCCTGATCGCCGTGGGCGCCCTGCTCCCCGGGATCGGGGGGACCTTCACGCGGTTCGGGTACGTGGAAGTGCTCTACGTGACCGAGTTTACGGGGCTCATTCTGATCTGGATGGGCTACCGCTGGAATGTGCGCAGGCCGGCGGCCCGCCGGGTGCAACATGGGCAGGCGATGGCGGCCGCGCCCGAGGCGACCTGACGATCGGATCGCCGGGGGTAGTGTAACGAAAAACGACGCGCGGGCGGTCGAGGTGACCGCCCGCGCGTCGTATGGGGCAGGGCAGCCCGTCGGCCGCGCGTCAGCGCAGGAAGATGAGGTTGCTGCCCAGCAGCCGGTTGGTCGCGCTCAGCACGGCGCGCACGGCCGCCCCGGCGGGGTTCCCGTCGATCACCGAGGAGCCGACGACCCGCTGGGTGTGGTCGGAGAAGCGGCTGGCGAGGGACACCACCACGACCACCGTGTCGAAGGCCTTGATGGTCGTGATGCCGAGCAGCTCGAGGTGCACCCGGCTGTCGACGGCGGCCTCCAGGGCCCGCGACGTCGCCTCGGCAGCGCAGCGCAGGATCCCTACCTCCGAGCTCACGCCCTCGGCGGTGCCTTGGAACTTGTTGTCATCGTCCCAGGCGAGCGTGACCGTGCTGCGGCAGCGGCCGCTCGGGAGCGTCTCGAGGTCGAGGTCCTCGAACTTGACTCGTGCGTCGGTGTCGCCTGGGGGCATGGTCGTCGTCGGGCGCTAAGCTGAGAATTGAAACCAAGATAGCATTCTAGACGCGGCTGCGGAACGCACCCATGCCGATCGCGGTGGGCACGTCCGGGCGGCCGCTGGCGTTATTGTCGGAAAGCCCCAGGAGGGGCAGATTTGGTGACAATGTCCCAGCAGTATGAGGAGCTGCGGGCCGTCCTGCTCGATCGCTACCTGATTCAACGGGAAGTCGGTCGGGGTGGGGGGGCGACCGTGTATCTCGCCGAGGACCGCAAGCATCGGCGGCGTGTGGCGGTGAAGGTGCTGCGCCCCGAGGTGAGCCAGGCCGTGGGGCCCGAGCGCTTCCTGCGGGAGATCGAGATCGTGGCCGGGTTGTCGCACCCCCACATCCTGCCCCTGTACGACTCCGGCGATGCCGCCGGCTTCCTCTACTACGTTATGCCGTACGTGGAGGGCGGCACGCTGCGGGATCTCATGGTGCGGGAGCGGCGGATCCCGGTGGAGGAGACGCTGCGCATCGCTCACCAGGTGGCGGGCGCCCTCGCCCATGCCCACCGACAGAACATCGTGCATCGGGACATCAAGCCTGAGAACGTGATGCTGACCGAGGGCAACGCCCTGGTCACGGATTTCGGCATCGGCAAGGCGGTGTGCGATGTGTGCGAGGACGACCACATCACGATCGCCGGGGCGCCCATCGGTACGCCGGCGTACATGAGTCCGGAGCAGTCCCTGGGCGAGGAGGTGGACGCACGCAGCGACGTCTATAGTCTCGCGTGCTTGCTGTACGAGATGCTCACCGGCCGGCCCCCGTTCCAGGGCTCCACGGCGCAGGCCACCTTGGTGCTCCACGCCGTTCAGGAGATCCCGTCGGCCAGAGAACAGGTGCCCGAGCTCCCCCAGTACCTGGACGAGGCGCTGCAGCGGGCGATGGCCAAGTCGCCCGAGGGCCGCCACGAGACAATCACCGACTTCACGCAGGCGCTCGGCCTGGTGAGTACGGCGGCGGTGCCGGCGGCCGGGCCGGCCAAGTGCGACAGTTGTGGTGCGGAGGTCCCGGCAGGTCGTGGCGTGTGCGCCCACTGTGGCACGCAGCTCATCGTGCGACCCCAGATGGGGGCGCGGGGCCGATCTCGCCGGTGGATCGCGGCCGTCGTGACCACGCTCGGCGTGGGCCTGAGTGTCCTGGGCACGTGGTGGGTGCTGGGAAGCCCTGCGTTCGGTGCGCATCAGATCGAATCCCTCGCCATCCTGCCGCTGGTGAACCTGTCGGGGGACTCGGCACAAGGGCATTTCGTGGACGGCATGCATGATGCGCTGATCGCCGAGGTGGCACAGGTCGGCGTCCTCAAGGTGATCTCGCGAACGTCCGTGATGCGGTATCGCGGCAGCGAGGAGTCGGTGGCCGACATTGCCGAGGCGTTGGGAGTGGAGGCGATACTCGAGGGTACCGTGGTCCGCTCCGGCGACAGCGTGCGCGTCACGGCGCAGTTGATCGCCGCCGATCCCGAGCGGCACCTGTGGGCCGGGACCTTCGATCGTGAGCTGCGCGACGTGTTCTCCATCTACAACGAGGTGGCGCGCGCGATTGCCGGTGAGATCGTGGCTGAGCTCTCGCCCCGGCAGGAGGCACGACTCACGGCACCACGCCCCGTCGACCCGGCCGTGCTCGACGCCTATCTGCAAGGCCGGTATCATGCGTCGCGCGGTTCCGTGGACGGGTTCCGGCTGGCCATCGCCTTCTTCGAGGCGGCCCTCGAGCGCGATTCCCTGTTCGCCCCTGCACACTCCGCGCTCGCCCTGTCCACGCACCTGCTTGGGTTCTACGGCGGGCTCCCCGAGCACATCGCGGAGCCACGAGCGAAGGCGGCGGCCGAGCGAGCGCTCGAGCTGGATGGGGAGCTTGCGGAGGCCCGAGCGGTGCTCGCCGGCATTCGGGCCATGCACGAGTGGGACTGGAGGGGTGCCGAGCGCGAGTACGAGCAGGCGATCGCGCTCGACCCGAGCTCGGCCATCGCCCGTGCCTGGTACGCGTATCACCTGACCTCGATGGGGCAGCACGAGGCGGCGATTGCGCAGGCGCGCCGCAGCCTGGAGCTGGATCCGCTGAACCCCGCGGCCCGAGTCATTCTGGCGGATCAGCTGCTGTACGACCGACAGTACTCCCGCGCGATCGAGGAACTACGGCAGGCGCTGGCCCACGAGCCGGATCTGGATCGGGCGTGGGAGGTGCTGGAGGACGCGCACGCTCTGGCTGGAGACTACGACGCTGCGGTGGCAGTGCGCCGCGAGCGGCTCACGGCGGCAGGGAGCGCCCCGACCGCCGCGCAGAGTCTTGCCCGGAGCTACGCGTCGGACGGGTCTGCAGGCTACTGGCGCTGGCGACTGCGGTGGCTCGAGCGGCGGTCTGAGCTGGGCTACGTGTCCCCCAGCCGTGTCGCGCAGGTGTACGCGGCGCTGGGGGACGCCGATGCGACGATGGAGTGGCTGGAGCGTGCCTATCAGGCCCGCGACGCCATGGAGTTGCTGCAGGTGTCTCCCTACTTCGATACCCTGCGTCACGATCTGCGATTTCAGGCCCTGCTCGAGCGCATGGCGTTCCCCGACTGACGATGGCCTACGGACTCCACTGGGAGTGGCGCGGCTTTGGAACCCTCGACCCGGAGGTGCGGCGGCGGATCGAGGATCTGCCGCGCCTGTTCCCGGGTGACCTCGCCGGGGTGGACAGCTACTACTGGTATCCCGGCTGCGACGTGAACCTCAAGCTCAGGGACTTTGGCGCGCGGGCCGGGGTCAAGCTGAAGCGGCTGTGCGAGGTCGATGCCGAGACCGGACTCCAGCTCTGGCTCGAGGACGAGCGGGAGGACTATCCCTTTCCGCTGCGGCCCGACGCCGTGCACCGGCTGGCGAGTTCGCTGGGGGTCGACGTGTCGCCCCCACCGCGTCCCATGGGGCGGTGCACGCTCTTCACGCTGCTGCAGGAGGCGCGCCCCGACCTCGTCGTGGTCGCGGTCCAGAAGACCCGATCCATCCGCCGCTGGACCGTCGGAGACCGCGAGGTCCTCGTCGAGATTGCCGAGATCGCCTCGCCGGAACGCGTGACATCGGTGGGGGTGGAGGACGGCGCCGGTCTGGTTGGCTCCGCTTCTGAGCAGGAGATGGCGGCGGCGAAGCTGGACGTCACGGCCGCCCTGGACGGGCTGGGTCTCCCGGGCGCGCTCACCGCGGTGAGCTATCTCGAGGCGGTCGGCGCATGGGCTACGGGGGGGACGGTGCTCAGGCCGTAGGCTCTGTAGGGCCGCCGTTGCCGCCGGCGTCCGCTTCCAGGTTGGGCTGCGGCGCCTGGCGCACCCAGTGCAGCAATGCAATGACGTCGTACAGCGTGTGCACGATGATCGGGACGACCAGGTTGCCGGTCACGATGAAGAGCATCCCCAGATAGATCCCCAGGAGAGCGGCGAGCAGCGCATAGGTGTGCGTCACGAAGTGCGCCAGGCCGAACAGCGCCCCGGCCACCAGGAGCCCCACCGCGGGCCCGGCGATGTCGCTGAAGCCGCGCTGCACGAGGCCGCGAAACAGAGCCTCCTCGCCGACGCCGGCCAGCAGCGCGATGAGCACCAGCTCACCCGCCGTGCAGTTGGCGAACAGGGGCACGATGGTCTCCTCCACCTCGCGGCGCAGTCGGCGCAGCGGCGGCCAGGTCGTGCTGGACATCCACCACATGAGGAGCAGGGTGGGAATCGTGGCAACGGTCCCCCAGGCGAGCGCCCCGGCAGTGACGCGGGCGCCGCCGAAGGGGGGGGTGGCCAGGAGCAGCCCGAGTCCCAGGGCGACAATCAGGAGACCGCCCTCGAGGGCCACCGCCAGCCGCACGACGGGGTGCAGTCCGCGAGCCGGTCGTGTCATGCCCCACTCTATTACCCCGTTCCCAGAGGCGGAAGCCGGGGGGGTTGCGCAGTGCCGGGTTGGCGGCAGAATATGGGGACCGTCCCGCGCCGACCGGGGCGCCACGCGCCGGGCGTCGCCTCGAGGGACGGCGCCGGATTCCCCCTCAGAAGGAGACATATGCCTCGTGTCCTAGGCCTGATTTGTGTTGTGGCTGCCCTGCCGTTCGGTGGGCCCGCTGCGCAGGAGCGATTGCCGAACCAGGGGGAGACGAGGGAAGCCGCGCCCCTGTTCCAGTCGAACGACGTGCTGGTCGTGACGCTGGAGGCGCCGCTCAAGACGGCACTGGACGACCGCGGAGAGGGCCGGGAGTTCCACCAGGGACGCCTCATCTATCTGGACCCGTTGAACGCCGAGGACGGTCCGCTGGAGCTGGACGTCGAGATCCGGGTGCGCGGCAACTTTCGGGCACAGCGCAAGAACTGCAGCTTCCCGCCGCTGCGCATGGACATGGGCGGGGATCAACTGAGCCACACGGTGTTCGAGGAGCAGAGCAGGCTCCGTCTCGTGACGCACTGTCGCGACCAACGCAACGACCGTGGACAGTATGTGTTGCAGGAATACCTCGCGTACCGCGTGTTCAACCTCCTCAGTGATCTGAGTGTGCAGGTGCGGCTGGCCAGAATCACGTATGTGGACACGGAAGGCACGCGCGATCCGTTCACGCGCTACGCGTTCTTCCTGGAGGACTACAACGAAACGGCTGTCCGCAGTGGCTGGGGGTTGCTCAAGCTGCCGCAGATGCCACCGGATCAGATCGATCAGGGGAGGCTCGCGACGTTCGAGGTGTTCCAGTTCATGATCGGCAACACCGACTGGTCGGTAGCCTTCGCCAGCGAGGGCGAGGACTACTGCTGTCACAACGCGGTCATGATGGGGACCA
>JBDGYO010000518.1:0-2008 GCA_039584015.1 Gemmatimonadota bacterium
TCGTCGGGTACTCGGCCTCCCGCCGCCAGGAACGCCGCACGGTCGGACATGACGTCGGGATCGATGTAGTAGGAACCTGGCCCGTGGCACGCCTCGCATCCTACCCCTTGCTGCGTCTCGAACGTGCTCGCGAATAGCGCGTCCGGATCCTGAGCTGTCGTGGTGTGGCACAACAGGCAGCGGTCATCCTCGCGCGGATTGGCCACGTCCTGGTAGTAGGGCCGTTGGTGAGCCAGAAACAGGGCCCAATCTGTAGCCAGGCGCCAATAGGCTCCGGCGTGCCGGCTGGAGAGCCACCGAACGTACGAGCCACCGTGCTCTCCGCCGGAATGACAGTCCTTGCACACATGCGACCCAACATATGAGGGACCAGGACGCTTCGTTCCCCGCACAGCCCGCCGCAGGAACTGCACTTCGATCTGGCTGATCGTGCCGTCGGCGTCACGCAGGAACGTGACACTCCACGGTTCGGAGCGGCAGTAGAAGGAGTCAGGGCCGGTGGCGTACAGCTCGTCCGCACCGAAGTCCTGGAGCAGCAACACACCGTCTGCGATCCAGACCTTGAAGTGGAAGTCATCGGTGACGTCGTAGAGCCCCTGATACTGGTAGAGTTCCTCAGGGTCGATGGGCACGGCGTTGGGACGCCGGAAGGCGTACTCTGCCGGCAGGGCTCCGGTCGTATCGGGCCGCTGCGGCTCTGCTCCTGCTGTGAGTAGCAGTTCGACGAGGGCCGGATGCCCCGAGCGGTAGGCAATGTGCAGCGCGGTCCAGCCTTCCCGAGTCGCGCTGTTGGGATCCGCGCCAACCTCCAGGAGGTACTCGGCAACATGACGGTGGCCACGACGCGTAGCGACATGCAGCGGGGTCCGACCCCAGTTGTTCTGGATGCTGAAATCGGCGCCGGCGTCGAGCAGCAGCTGCACCATGTCAGGCCGGTCATGGTGAGCGGCTCGGTGCAGGACGGTGCCACCATCAAAGCCGATGCGGTTCACCGGTGCGCCCTTGGCCAGCAGCTGCCGGAAGATGTGCCAGTGCTCGCGGGTGGCCGCCCAGTCGAGCGCGGTCATCCCCATGGCGTCCGTGGCGTGAACGAGGCTCGCATCTGCGTCGAGCGACTTCCGCACGGCATGCTCGTCACCGCGTCGAGCGGCAGCCACGAAGACGCGCGCTTTCTCGGCATCCTGACCGCCCGCTGGTGTGCGCGCGGCCGTGGCGAGCGCGGCACAGCTCAGTAGCGAGATGGTGGCGAGAGTCCGGACTGAGTTCTTCATTTCGTAACGCCTCCGCTGATTCCTCCGCTCAAGAAGGCTCGACGCCTGAACGACGACTCACGGTTCTCCCGCTGGGGCTCGAGTTGACGGTTGTGTCGTCACCCTGCCGCTGTCGTAGATGTTGTCCCTGTGTTCAGTGCACCAAGAGGCCCGCTCCACGGCACCTTCGGAGTAGCGTTGACCGACACGAGACAGAAGCTCGGAGAGCGCAGCGAGGTACCCCGGGATATCGTCGGCAGTGTACCAGTACACGACATTCCACTCATCTCCCCAGAGATGGTACGCGGTGCCAGCGCTCAGGAGCCTGCCCTCGTTGACCAATTCCTGCGCAGTCGCGACAAAGGCCGTGTCGTTGAAGGCTCGCAGAGCGGGCACCTTGTCGTTGCGGCACTTGTAGCTCGCCGTGACGAGTACCTGTGCGGCGCTACTTGCCGGCACGAGCAGACTGAGTATCAATGCGGTAGTCAGAGCACGGCGTCTCATGGTGTCCCTCCGTCGGAAGTCGCGGTGAGTGCGCCAAGTGACTGAAGCCCACTCGCGGTGAACCCGTTGTGTGTCAATGTGTTACGTTGCCAACTGCTGCCGTTGACGGTCGTGCCGTAACACTGTTATTATTATTAACGGCATGTCTCCACAGGAGCAAGACCCTTGGGAATCCCGGAACGAAAAGAGCGTCAGAGACTGAAGCTGAGAGAGCGGGTTCTGGAGGTTGCAGAGGAGCTCTTCCTTCGGGACGG
>JBDGYO010000519.1:0-2005 GCA_039584015.1 Gemmatimonadota bacterium
AGGACGCCAAGCCGTGGCACCTCTACCTCGGCGTGCCGGCCAAGCCCGTGCGGGTGAAGCCCAACGCGCCGCCCGAGATCACCGACGACCCGGAGCGCCCGCCCAGGTGACCCTGCTCTGGGCCCTGGTGGCTGCGGCGGCGCTCGCCGCGGGGTGGTGGCTCGGGAGACGGATGGCCGGGACCGGGGCGGCGCCGGGGTCAGCCGGTGCGCTGGAAGAGACTCGCACGGAGCTGACGCGGCGGCTGAACGAGCTCTTCTCGCTGCAAGAGCTCGCCTACGTCCTCTCCGATTCCATTCACTTGGATCGCATCATTGAGCAGGTAGCGCGCTACGTGCAGCGCTTCCTGGAATGCGACGGCGTCGCAGTGGCGCTCGCGCTCGATGCGCCGGACCACCTCCGGGTGCTCGCCGCCTACGGCTCGATTTCGAGGCTCGAGGAGCTCGAGGTGAAGGCCACGCAGGAGGCCGGACTCATGGGCGCCGCCATGGTGCGGGAGCAGCTTCAGGTCTCCGAAGGCAGAAACGCGGTGCCGCTGCTGGGGGACGTGCACGCTGAGCAAGCGGCGGCAGTGCCGCTGCGCGCCCACGGCATGACCATCGGAGCGGTCGGGGTTGCCAAGGCAGGAGACAGCGGGTTTACAGAGGAAGACATCCGCCTGCTCTCCACCGTGGCGACGCACGCCGCCATGGCGCTCGCCAACGCCCACTTCTTCTCGCTGGTCCACAGCGGCAAGCTCCAGTGGGAGACCACGTTCGACGCCCTCGCCGACGGGATGGCCGTCGTGGATCAGGCGGGACGCGTGCGGCGCGCTAATCGCTCGCTGGCGGTGATGCTGAGCGTAAAGGTCACAGACGTGATCGGCAAGGAACTCGAGGGTCTGCTGTTCGGCGCTTCGCCCGAACTGAAGGGACTGCTCGACACCGCCCGTCGGGAGACCCGCTGTCCACCACTCACCGTCCGCTCGACCACGCTCAACCGCATTCTGCGGGTGACGGCATCGGCCATCAGCGCCGATGTCGCCTCCGGCTGGGTCGCCATCCTGTTGGAGGACGTGACCGAGCAGAAGGCGTTCGAGGCGCAACTGATCCAGAGCGAGAAGATGGCGGCGGTAGGCCAACTCGTTTCCGGGGTGGCGCACGAACTGAACAACCCCCTGACATCGATCGCAGGACTCTCGGAGTTCCTGCTGCAACGGCCCGAGCCAACCGAGAAGGACCGGGACCACGTCAGGGTGATTCACGAACAGGCGGAGCGCGCCGCCCGCATTGTGCAGGACCTGCTCACGTTTGCGGGCCAGGGACCCGCCGAGCCGACACCCATCGACCTCAACGAGGTCACCGAGCGCGCTGTTTCCCTGATCAGCTACGAGGTACGGCTCCGCAAGGCAGATCTGGAGATGGCCCTGGTGGACAGCCTCCCGGCTGTGATGGGGGACCGACACGAGATCCAGCAGGTCGTGCTCAACCTCCTCACCAACGCGGTGCATGCCATGAGTGACCTGCCGCCCGAGGCGCCGCGACTCGTGCGTGTGAGTACCGAGCGCAAGAAGAACCACGTCGTGCTGCGCGTGGCCGACTCCGGACCGGGCATTCCCGAGGAGCTGCTTCCCCGCATCTTCGACCCCTTCGTCACCACCAAAGCCCCTGGCAAGGGAACAGGGCTCGGCCTTGCGATCACGTTCCGCATCGTCGAGGGGCACGGGGGGACGATCGAGGTAGAGCGCTCCAAGCAGGGGGGCGCCCTGTTCGTGGTCACCCTCCCGGCAGTGAAGGTGCGCCCCACGCCGACGGGAAGCGAGGAGCCCGATGAGGCTGTCGACCAGGCGGCGTCGCGCGAGCAGCCACCCCGGGGCCACCGCGTGTTGCTGGTGGACGAGGACCCTGGGGTGCGACGCATGATCGGCATCCTCTTCGCCCAGGACGGCCAGGAGGTGGAAGCCGCCGGCGACGCGGCGCACGCGCTCGAGCTGCTGCAGCGGCACGGGTACGACCTGGTGCTGGCC
>JBDGYO010000520.1:0-2246 GCA_039584015.1 Gemmatimonadota bacterium
CGCTCAAGACGGACGCCCAGGGCAAGGTCTTCTCAACCGCCCTGTTGCGGATGGAGATTGCGGTACCACGAGGTCTCGATGTCGACTGACCGGATAGTGGCCGGGGTGAAGGACCGCGTGCTCACGCTCACCCTCAACCGGCCCGACAAGCGAAACGCGATCGACTCGCCGATGGTGGAGCAGCTCCTGCAGCAGCTGGAGCGGGCCGGGCTCGATGCGGACGTCAGTGTGGTGGTGCTTCGGGGGGCGGGGAAGGACTTCTGTGCCGGGGCAGACCTGGCCGAAATGCTCGCATCGGCCGACCGGTCGGCGGGGGAGAACGAGGCGAGTGCGCGCCGCCTGGGGGAGGTCTTCATTGCCATGCGGCGGCTTCCCAAGGCGGTGGTGGCCGTGGTGCACGGCAGGGCCTTGGCGGGCGGCTGCGGGCTGGCGACCGCCTGCGACCTGGTGTTGGCCCAGTCCGACGCCAGCTTCGGGTATCCCGAGGTGCGCCGGGGTTTCGTCCCGGCGATGGTCATGGCCATGTTACGACGGGCCGTGGGCGAGAAGGTCGCGTTCGACCTGGTGGGGACGGGACGACTGCTCACGGCCGAGGAGGCGCGTGCGCTCGGTCTGGTGGCACGGGTGTTCCCCGCGGCCAGCTTCGACGAGGACGTAGCACAGCTGCTTGGTGAGTTGGCGGCATCCAGCGCCTCGGCGCTGGCCTTCATCAAGCGGCAGCTCTACGAGATCGACGGGCGCAGCTTCGAAGAGGCGATCGATCTGGGTGCCAAGGTGAACGCGACGGCGCGCGCCACACCCGATTTTGCGCAGGCCGTGTCCCGTTTCCTGAAGCGATAGGGAGGGTTCCCGAGTGAGACGACGAGCAACGATGCTGCTGCCGGCAATCGGTCTGGTAGCGCTGGCCTGCGGCGGCGACAGCACGGGCCCGAACGGCAACAACGGGCAACCGCAGGGCACCTTCCAAGCCACCGTTTCGGGCGACCTCAGTCTCAACCTGTCGGGCCAGGCGGTCTTCGGCACCCAGGTGCAGCAAGGAAGCTCGGCCTTTGCGATCGCGCTGTTGAGCGGCGTACTGGGGGACGACGGCTCCGATGTCATCTTCATCGGGCGCGACAATCCGACTGCCCCGGGGGTGGGCACCTACCCCATCCACTCTGCGAGTTGCCTGACCTGCACGGCAGACGATTTCGCCGCGGCGTACGCGCGCCAGGTGACCGCGCTCGACCTCGGCCTCTTCACCAGCGACACGGGCGCATTCACGATCAGTGCCGCCAGCGCCGACACCCTGCGCGGCACCTTCGACTTCACTACCAGCGCGTTCGTGACCTTCGGCAGTCTGACGGGCACCGACTCGGTGCGGCTGCAGGGGAGCTTCACCGCGGTCGCCGGACAGGTGCCTGCGTTGCCCTGAGGTCCGGGCGTCGCACGTCGAGTGCAGATGCCGCTGAGCACTCTCACATCCGAACGGCTCACCCTGCGACCCCCGCGGCTGGAGGATGCAGAGACCATCTATCGGGGGTACGCGACCGACCCGGACGTAGCGCGCTTCGTCCTCTGGACCCCGCACGAGTCAATCCAGGAAACCGAGGCGTTCCTCACCGATTTCCTCGACGGTGGCGCCCAGGACGATAACTACCCCTGGGTGATCGCCCGCTCGTCCGACGGCATGGTCCTCGGCGCGATGCACCTACGAGTCGATCCGCCTCGGGCCGAGTTGGGCTTCAACCTCGCGCGCGGCCACTGGGGCAGGGGGTACGGCACCGAGGCAGTGCGGGCCGTGGTGAGCTTCGGGCTCACCTGCGAGGGTGTGGAGCGGGTGGAGGCCACCTGTCACGTGGACAACGCCGCCTCAGCGCGAGTGCTCGAGAAGGCCGGCCTCAGCCGCGAGCGGACGCTGCGCCGCCACTTGCTGTTCCCCAACCTCGGGAGTGAGCCCCAGGACATCGACCTGTACACCCGCATTCGGTAGCCCCGCTGCCTGTCCCGCGGACCGTGATATACGACGCCAGGATGCGGAACGTCGGGAAGGTCAGGATCGCCGTCATGCAGAGGATCGGCGCGCGCAAGACCTGGGCCCGCCCGCTGGCGTGGCCGAGCGCCGCACCGGCTGGGATCGGCGGATTTCCGATCGGCGCTCCGCATCCTGGCGTCGATCTCCGGCGCGGCGCTCGTTATCAATGGTCTCGGACACGGACTTCCCTCCCGATTCTCCTGCCCAGGTATGGTGGTAGGGTACCATGAGA
>JBDGYO010000099.1:0-7943 GCA_039584015.1 Gemmatimonadota bacterium
TTCACCTTGACCTTCCGCCGCTAAGGCGCACACAGGAGGCTTACGATCATGACAATTCTGAAATGGTCTGGCCGCGCCCTGTGCGTGGCCGTACTGGCGGGCTCGCTGACGGCGTGTGATTTCATTCAGCCGATCACCGAGAACCCGAACGCCGTACCGGTGGCGACGCTGGACCAGCTGCTGGTCGGCGCGTCGGTCAATTTCATGCGGATGCAGGAAGGGCAGTCGAGCCGGCTGATCGCCATGTGGTTGCAGCAGATGGCCGGCAATCAGCGTCAGTTCTCCAACTTCGATACGTACCAGATCGTTGAGGGAGACGACGACGATTACATGAACTTCCTGTACGACGGCGGTGGACTCGTCGCCATGCGCGAGGGCCAGCGTCTCGCCACCGCAGACGATCGCATCGTGTACCGCGGCATCTTCAAGGTGTACGAGGCGTTCGTGATGGGTGAGGCGGCGTCGCAGTTCGGCGACCTGCCATACTCTGAGGCGCTGGACCCGGAGATCACCGAGGCGGCATTGGATGACCAGGCGGCGATTTACACCGCCGTGCTGGCGCTGTTGGACGATGCCATCGCGGATCTGAACAGCGGCACGGGTGCCGGCCCGGCCGGCGCCGACTTCGTGTACAGCGGTGACGCCGCGCAGTGGGTGCGGGCAGCCCACAGTCTGAAGGCCAGATTCAACCTGCACTGGGTCGAGGTCGATGGAAACAGCCGCTACACGGCGGCCATCACCGAGGCCAACCAGGGCATCTTGAGCGCGGTCGACGACTGGACGGCGGTGCACACCACGGCGGCGACCGAGACGTTCTTCTGGTTCCAGTTCCTGCGCGACCGCTCCGGGTACATCGTGGCCGGGGAGTTCGGCGTGAACCTGATGGCGAATCAGAATGACGAGCGGCTGCCGTACTACTACAGCGAAGCGACTGGTGCGTTTGCGGGCCAGATCATCGGCTCGCCGCCGGGCACGCCCGTGGGCGATCCGGCGGATGACGCATCGGAGTTGACTTGCGGCCCCAACAAGGGCGGCGGGTGTAGCGGCTACGGGGTCGGGTCGCAGGAGTTCAGCTTCCCGATCCTGACCTGCGCCGAGACCAACTACATCCTCGCGGAAGCCACGCTACAGACCGGCGGTGGCGACGCGGCGGCGCGTGGGTTCCTGGATGCCGCGCTCGATTGTGACGAGGCGCGCTGGGCGATCGACGGCGTGACGCTCGATCTCTCGAACGTCCGGGCGCAGAACGATGGCCTCACGGGTGCAGCACTGCTCGAGGAGATCATCAACCAGAAGTACCTCTCTGGTCTGCTGGGGATCGAGCGCTGGAACGACTGGAAGCGGACGTGTTTCCCGGCCATCACGCCGTGGGACTATCCGAACCAGACGGTCCCGGCACGGTTCCGTTACTCGCAGGCGGATCGGCAGACGAATTCCAACATTCCGGCTCCGGCCGATCAGCCGACGAACAACGACAACGATCCGAACAACTGCCCGTAGGGGGGCGTTGAACGGGCCAAGGAGGTGATATACGATTGAGCTTGGCCGCCGAACGTACAGCACATGTCTCAGTACGTTCGGCGGCCAAGTCTGCCCGCCAATTGTTAGAGTGACTGTCCGAGCAATCGTTCGAACTGCTCGCGGCGACGGCGCGCCAACCGCAGCTTCGTTCCATCCTGTAGAGAGACGACGTACTCTCCGTGGAAATAGGGTTCCAGTTGCTTTACCCGGTGCATATTCACAATCGCCGACCGGTGAATGCGAACGAACTGGTGGGGGTCGAGCTTCCTCTCCATCTCGCCCATCGTACGTCGCACCTTGTGGCATTGCTTGCCGGTGTGCAGCACGATGTAGTCGTCGCTCGCCTCGATCCAGTCGATCGAAGCTGTTTCGACCAGGATAGCACGCTCCTCCGACTTCACGAGGATCTGCTGCAGGTACTCGGCGCCAAAGCCAGTCGCACCGGCGGTGAGGTGCGCTTGGTTGTCGGCAAGAAGGGCGACGAGGCGCTGGGTCAGGACGGTTGCATCACGCTGGGCTAGGTAGCCCTTCACATGCGCCAGGGCGGCTCGGAAGCGGCTGTCAGTGAAAGGCTTGAGCAAGTAGTCCAAGGCATGTGCTTCAAAGGCCTGTAGGGCATATTGATCGTATGCAGTGACGAACACGACAACGGGGAGATTCGCCGCCTCGATCTCAGCCAGAACTTCAAATCCCGTCATTCCAGGCATCTGCACATCAAGGAATACGAGGTCTGGTCCGGACTCCTTGATCGTTCGCACTGCAGCGGTTCCGTCCCGACATTCAGCTACGATGTCGATATCCGGATCGTTCTGCAGCAGGAGTCGCAGCGTCCTGCGTGCTGGTGCTTCGTCGTCGATGATGAGCGTTCGAATCTTCCGCATGCGCTGGTCTATTCTGGTTCAATCGATAGCGGTTCGGTGTGCCAGGGAATCGCCAGATCCACCACCGCTCCACCTTCCTCGTGATCGCGTATCTCAAGCCGCTGTGCGTCTCCATACAGGTACGCCAGTCTTGCTGCGGTGTTCTGGATCCCAAGCCCGCGATCTGAACCGTTGAAGGACCTACCGAATCCTGGGCCGTCGTCTCGCACTCGCAGTTGCAGTACACCGTTGTGACGGCGGCTGCTGATCTCAATCACTCCTGGTCCCGGGTGAGTGGCAATGCCGTGCCGGATTGCGTTCTCCACAATAGGCTGGAGGATCATTGTTGGGACCTGTGCCGCCAGGGTGTCGGACGCGATTTCAGTACGGACGCATAGGCGGTCACCGAATCGGCTCTGCTCGATGTCGAGGTACTTCTGGATGAAATCCATCTCCTCCTTCAGCGTGACCTCGTCACTACCTTCGTGCTCCAAGGAGGCACGTAGGAGATCGGCAAGGTTCGCGATCATGTCAACCGACCGATCAACGAGTCTGTCCCGAGCGAACGCAGCGATGGTGTGTAACGTGTTGAAGAGGAAGTGAGGATGCAGCTGCATTCGCAATGCCCGGAGCTGTGCCTGCGAAAGTGCGGCGCGCAGAGTCGCAGCTCTCACTTCCTCTCGACTCAAGCGCCGGGCGAGCGCAAGCGCATTCGTGCCGGCGACGATCACCCAGTATGTCAGGAGGTTTGTCGGCAGCCAAGTGGCCGCCATGGTAATCACAGTCTGCCAGTAGGAGGGGAACGACCGTGGCACGCCGAACGTCGGATAGATGAATGCCAAGATAACATTGTCAAAGAGGGCCAGTGCAGCACTGGCGCACAGATGGAACAGTATTCCTGGTAGCAGCCGCTCACGTCGTATCGGCACACGTCGCGCAAGCCAGACGATGAGGGGGACATACGCTGCCCAGAGGAACCAGTCTGCCATCCCGGCCGCAACCGCGGTTCGAATGCTGATGGGCGTTGCAGCGGCAAGGTATCCGAAATAGAGAATCGCACCTGCCAACAATCCAAGGGCACTCGCAGCGGCTGCGAGTACGAGGGCCCAGCCGGTCCACGATTCAGGGATACGAAGTCTCAAGTCGGAAGCCTCTCCATCTTGGACCTATCATCGTCGGTCCGTCCCAATCGCACACGACGGTGTGTCAGTTCATGATGCCGCGCGCTGTGTATTGATAACCTACACCCATACTTCCACGCCATACTGCGACGTTACACGACCCACCTGTCCCGCTGTTGGGCCCGTTCACCGCTCTATCCCGGCCACCTACCGAATCAGCGCTGCAGGCTACCAACAGTCCGCTACCATGACTAGGAACGGCTAGTTGCCGAGGACAGCCCCGTGTGGTGGCTTTGGACAGGCGACGCTCATGTGCATCTACACTGCGCAATAGAGAGCTGCTGCGAATGATCGCACCAGACCTTCAAGTCATTTCTGTGGCTGACGCCCTGCCCGCCACACGCAATCTGGCCGAAATGGCGTCCGTGTTATCGGTGTCCGCGTTCATGGACCTCCTCGATCGCTATGTAAGGAAGAGTGAGTTGCTCGTTCAATACGCCGTCGCGCTGAGTGGGGTACCATGCATGAACTGAATGGACTCCAGGACGCGGGACGGCATGGCACATGGAAGTGGTAGGCAGGAACTAATCCGGGATTGGGTAGTCACCCATGGGTCGGATCATCACAGCTCTGCTGGTCATAGCTCTTGGTGTGCCTCTCTGCGGTCAGCCACCGGCCCACCGGCCACACCGAGCGCGACTCGGAGACCGCGTAGATGCCGTTGTGACTCCCGAGTACAACGCACTCGGCCGAGTTCGTCCTCCAGTGTCGAATCTGGCACCGCTCGCTCGGGACGAGGTAGTGACCCGGCTTGAAACGCCGACACGGGATGCCGGAAGGCGCGCCGTTGTCAGCAGTTCGTTGCTACGCCTCGGCCCGCGCATACTGCCTTCCTGTGGGATCCGCCTGATGGAGAGGTAAGCGATGTTCGTTCGCCCGCTGAAGGCGATGGTCGTGCTCGTCACTTTTCACCTTGCCGCTTGTGTTGCAGCGCAGGATCTCCGCCTCGACTCGGAGCGAGCGGCTATCCAAGAGGTTCTCCGCAGCTCCATCGACTGGGCGGTAAACAAGGACACGCTACTGTTGTACAGTACCGTGGCCGACGACAGCAGCTTCTTCATATACCACCCGGACAGTACGAGCACTATCGTTGGCATCGACTCGTTTCGGCAGATGGTGACGGAAGTGTTCTTGAATCCAGCATTTCGAGCGACCGGTTCGGAGCTGCGTGACCTCCGCGTCTTCATAGCAAGATCCAGAACCGTCGCGTGGTTCTCAGCCATTCTGGACGACCACGGTGAGTGGGACGGTACGCCGATCTCTTGGATCAACGTGAGATGGACGGGTGTACTGGAGAGGCGGCACGGACGGTGGGTGATCGTGCAGATGCACTTCTCGTTTGCTGCGTAGGGCTGGTAACTTCACGCGGACGGTTGTCTGGTTAGGTGTGCGTCGTCCTGAGCTCGGGTGCCCTCAGCAGGAAGGCGTCTCCGATCACCGCGACAATGATACACAAGAGTGGCACAAGAAGTGCGAGATCCGGCCGAGATGGGTTGATCTCGTCGAGAGCCCAGATCGCCACCGTCCGCACCGAAGGCTCAGGATCGCGAAGGGCGCCAAGCAGCAGGTCGACTGCCCGCTCGTTTCCTTGCAGCCCTAGCCACTCTGCCGCCAGGCGCCGCAGACTTGGATCATCGGAGCGCACGGCTGCCGCCAACGACGGCAGGGATGGAGCCACCTGCCGTGCGCGGACCATGACGAGGCCACCTATGAAGATCTCATCATCCTGCTGGCGCAGCCCCAACTCTTGCTCCAGGGTATGGCGTAGGCTGTGGGCCTGCTCGCCCTTGATCTTCCCCAAGGCACGGTACACGGGTTCGAGTAGCGCACCGTGCTGCTGGAGCGCCTCCATCAATGGTGCCACCGCGGACGGATGCCCGAGCTCCCCCAACGCCAACACAGCCATCTCGCGCACCAGCGGATCGTGATCGTGCAGTCGCTCGATCAGGGGACGGATGGCCAGGTGGTGCTTGATCTCACCCAGCGCCCACGCGGAGACATGGCGTACTTCGGCGCTCTCGTCCTCCAGGCACTCAAGCAGGGGCCGGACGCCTCTTGGGCTCTCCAGCTCGCCCAATGCCCACGCAGCGTGACGGCGCACGCGCCAATCACGATCCCGCAGTTCCAAGACCCGCACCGCCACCGGATCCCGCTGAACGCGACTTCGTATGGCAACGGGCTCCCCGTTCGGCACGCTATCCCAAGGCTCCGTGAGCTCGCTCCACCGCACCTGCGCGCCTGGCAGGGCCGAGAGCTTCCGTCCGTCTGCCTCAGAGGTCGACAGTGGCAACGCGAGTGCCAAGGCGCCAAGTAACGTGACCTGCGAATTCCTCATTGCGGCCCGCTCCAAGCTCTTGCGGGAGAACGCTGTTAGTAATAGTAACGACGTTACGCTAAATGCGTCAAGAGGCAAAGAGTGCATCGTACAGCGTTGCGACACAACGACTTATCTAATGACGCGGGTGATCCGGGAGTCACGAGTATGCGGAATTCAGACATGAGCGGCCTCCGTAACGCACAGGTCCTGTGGATGGTGCTTGCCCTCCTCGCCATGGGCTGTGAGCCGACAGGGGAGCGTGGCGGACGCAGCGCGGGCAGCGCTGCGTCGGACCCGAGCGGAGACATGGTCCTCATCCCCGGTGGGGAGTTCACGATGGGCTCCGACACTGATGGTGATCACGCTCCCGCCCATCGGGTGATGCTTCGGGCGTTCTACATCGGGATGTACGAGGTGACGAATGCCGAGTACTTCGAGTTCTGCCAGGCCACTGGCCATCGCTTGCCCGAGTTCTGGGGCGAGGACGTCCGACGCTCAGGTCCGGAATACCCGAACCATCCCGTGACCGGAATTAGCTGGCGGGACGCGACTGAGTATGCAGAGTGGCGTGGGATGCGACTTCCCACGGAAGCGGAGTGGGAGCTTGCCGCCCGCGGAGGAATCGCAGGGCGGCACTATCCGACTGTAGACACGATAAGCCCTGCCGAGGCCAACTTTGGAAGCTCCCTCGGTGGCCCGGTGGACGTGGGCAGTTATCCCGAGAACGGGTTTGGAGTGTACGACATGGCTGGCAATGTGTTCGAGTGGGTCGCGGACTGGTACAGCGCGGACTATTACGCTACCGGGCCGGTCGAGAATCCATCTGGGCCCGAGTCCGGGAAGTTCCGGGTGATACGGGGTGGAAGCTGGCACTCGGGGCCGTATTGCTTGCGGGTCTACTATCGCAACGGTCTGCCTCCGCAGTGGGTTGATTTCGGTGTCGGCTTGCGACTCGCACAGGATGCAGTGGCTCGGCAGCCGGGGTAATCGCGACTTGCTGCTGCGGTGCCTCCATCATGGACAGAATGCTGACGAGCCACGACACGCCTGCATTGCGAGGTCTTGGGACCCCATGTGGTCCATGATCACAGCTCCCGGGCGAGCACCTCCGCGGCCATCGTCTTGCCGGTTCCGGGTTCGCCGCAGAAGAGCGCACTGATGCCGAGTCCGCGGTGGCATGTGGTGGCAAAGCCCCAGTCTTGCCAGACCCTCAAGTGGTGGGAGACCCTCTCAGCGGCGAGGCGACGTGTCTGGCACCGCGCCGGCCGAGGAGTCTGTTCGATGTGACGGATTGTGACGTCCGGGGCGGGGAAGCGTGACAGATCGTACGGTGCGACGTGGGAAGTGTGACGGATGTCGCGATTTGGGGCCAGCCCGCTCCGCTCTCTAGGCGCGTGCCTTCAGCCGCTCGGCCACCTGTCCGAGAAGTGCGTTAAGCCGTTGAAAGCACAGGACCCGGATCGGGACCCTGGAGACCTCCACGTCCCTGGGCTTCGGATCGTGGCCTCGTTGAGCTTGCCGAAGTGCCCTTGCTGGATCTCGCGGTACTCCCGGCTGTACAGATTGGCGACCTTGCGGTCTCGGACGATGACCAGGTGGTTCAGATTCGTGCTGGTCCCGGAGTCGGTGAAGTTCGTCGAGCCCTTGCGCCAGGCAGAGATCCTACGGCCAGTTCCTTCGGCCACCACCAAAGCGAGCCCGAGGAGTAGGTTCACCCGGTCTGCCACCTTGAGCAGTCTATATAGACCAGTCTATACCCGGGAGACTCTAGGCGAGCACCATTCGAGCCGGCTCGCATTAGCACAGGTCCAGGACATTGCGCCGCTTCGTCCCGCCGTCCACCCATCGCACTGGATCGCTCGGCCCCCTGACGGATCGCTCACCCAGGCATCCTTGCCCGCAACGTTCTCTCGCGAGCATCGTGCCTTCCAAGTCGGGCAGCCGATGACCCTGTTGCCATGGCGCAACGGATTGAGCGTCCCGAGCGGATTCTCTCGCTGCGTGCATGACTGAGAGCAATGACAGTCGCGACCCTGGAACGACTCTGTATGGATGAGGGTCCTC
>JBDGYO010000100.1:0-7925 GCA_039584015.1 Gemmatimonadota bacterium
GCCGTTCACGACGAGCGTGATCTGGGCGTTCGTGCTCGACTTAGCCTTGCGGCTGGTCAAAGAGGAAGGTCTCCGTCTGCTGCGTCAGAAACTTCCGCGCGTCCTGCTCACGCAAATCCAGGCCGTAGTGGTTGATGATGGCGGTCTGCATTTGTAGCCACTCTTGCCAGCAGTTCTGGCAAATGGTGTCATAGATCTGGTTGCCCAGCTCGTTCGGCAGGGGTGGCGCCGGCAGCTGCTCGCCGGTTTGTTTGCAACGGGCACAAGATAGCTCGGCCATGGCGGGGTAATGTAATCTTGCACCGAGAGGCGCGCGATACCAGCTTTCGGCCCAGTGTGGGCCTCTGCGCCACGTGCCGTCATGGCCGTGTCGTCCGGTCCGCGCGTGGGTCGACGTTCTGGTTGTGCCGCCGATCCGAGATGGAGCCCCAGTTCTCCAAGTATCCGCTGCTCCCGGTAGTGGATTGCCTGGGGTACCGAGAGAAGGAAGACTGATGATCCGACGAGTCGTGTTGGCGGTCGCCCTGCTGGCCCTGGTCGGTGTGCTGTGCGCGCCGAACGCCGAGGGTCAGGAGCCTGTGTCCGAGCTGGAGCGGGCCAGGGAGCTCATGCGCCAGGTCCCGTTCATCGACGGGCACAACGACCTGCCGTGGGCGCTGCGCACCGATTACGGGATGGACTGGGACTCGCTCGACATCTCCCAGCCACAGCCGCAGCTCATGACTGACATCCCCCGGCTGCGCGCAGGCCTCGTGGGAGGACAGTTCTGGTCCACGTACGTTCCCTCGGGCTTCGATGGCAACGGCGCGGGCCGTGCCGGCGTTGAGGAGAACGACATCGTTCACCGGATGATCGAGCGGTATCCGGAGGTCTTCGAGTTGGCCGGGACGGCGGACGACATCCTGCGGATCCATCGGGAGGGGAAGATCGCGAGCCTCCTGGGGCTCGAGGGTGGGCACATGATCGAGAACTCGCTCGGCATGCTACGCGCGTTCTACCGTGATGGGGTGCGCTACATGACGCTGACGCACTCCCGCAACACGGACTGGGCCGATGCGGCCACCGACTCCCTGGAGCACGGCGGGCTCACGCGGTTCGGTGAGGAGGTCATCAAGGAGATGAACCGGCTCGGTATGCTGGTGGACCTCTCCCACGCCTCCGACTCCACCGTGTGGGACGTGCTGCGCGTGACCGAGGCTCCAGTCGTCCTGTCGCACTCCTCGTCGCGTCGCTTCACGCCGCACCGGCGGAACATCTCCGACGACCTCGCCGCGGCAGTAGGTGAGAACGGCGGGGTGATCATGGTGAACTTCGTGCTGCCCTTCATCTACATGCCGGCCTACCAGTGGTCCGAACAACGCAGGCAGATGCGGACGCACTACCGTGAGGTGACGCCGAGCGCGACCGCGGCGCGCGATTCCCTGGCAACGTGGGCCGCATGGGAGACGGCGCATCCCCGTCCGCTCACCGACCTACGCATCGTGGCGGACCACATCGAGCACCTGCGAGACGTGGCCGGGGCGGATCATGTCGGGATCGGGTCCGACTTCGACGGTATTGAAGTGCCGCCCGAGGGGCTGGAGGACGTGTCCAAGTTTCCCGAGCTGATCGCCGAACTCCTGCGGCGTGGCTGGAGCGACGAGGACGCCATGAAAGTGATCGGCGTCAACCTGCTCCGCGTGATGAAGGAAGCGGAGATGGTGGCCGAGCGGATCCAGTTGGAGCGGCCACCCAGCGCCGCCCAGATCGAGATCCTCGACGGGTGGGACACGGCCCCACCCTGGAGGAATCCCAATCCATAAGGGAGGGAGCCATGCGCTACATCGCAGCGGCCCTCTGTACCGTGACCGCGGTGGCCTGCGGCGGCCCCAACCCCGAGATGCTCAAGGAGCGGGATCTTGAGGGGGCGTTCGAGGCGTTCCGCTCCAACATCGCGGCGATCCACCGACGTGACACCGAAGCGTACCTGGCCCACTACCTCGAGTCGCCGGAGCTCGTCGTGGCCTCGGCCGACTCGCTGCGGCGAGGCTTCGTGCTGTTCGCCGAGGCACGCCGCGCCAGCGAGGACTGGCCCGACACGCTGATCGCGGGACGGCCGGTCCTGGTGTGGATCGGACCCGGCGTGGTTTGGGGTGCCTACGAGTACACGGTGGTGCAGGGGGGCGATACTGGGCGGGGATGGTCGGACCGCGTGTTCGTGAAGACCGGGGGTGGATGGAAGATCGTGGTGACCGGCACGAGACAGCGATAGCGAGGCTGACATGATGCACAAGGCGGTATTAGCGATGGCGCTGTTCGTTGCACTGCCCGCAGTGACAGTGGCGCAGGAGAAAGAGGTGATTCAGGTCCCCGGCTCGCTCGAGGGCCTGCCGTTCTCGTCGGCGGTGCGGGTGGGCGATCTGCTCTACCTCTCGGGACAGATCGGTGCCATCCCGGGGACGCGGGAGCTACCCGAGGGTGGTGTCGGCCCGGAGACTCGCCAGACCCTGGAGAACATCCGCGGCGTGCTCGAGCACGCCGGGAGTTCATTGGAGCGGGTCGTGAAGTGTACGGTCTTCCTCGCCGACATCGCTGACTACGCGGCGATGAACGAGGTGTACCGCACCTTCTTCACCGAGAAGCCGCCGGCGCGCTCTACGGTCGCCGGAAGCGGCCTCGCTCTGGGGGCGCGGGTAGAGATCGAGTGCATCGCCCTGGTGGGCGCATGAAGGTCCGCCGGCATCTGTCGCGACTCGAACCCCTGGTACTCAACCCCCTGCACGGCATCCCGGAGGACGATTGGCACCGCGCCCCCCGAGGGAAGTGGACCGTCTCGCAGGTCGTCGAGCACCTGGCGGTGAGCGTGGACCTGGTGGCGCAGCTGCTGGAGGAGCGGGGCGAGCTGCGCGGCCGCCGCCGCCGCAGCAAGCCGCATCAGACCGTGCTACGTCATCTGGTGTTGGGGGGAGGACGCCTACCCCGTGGGCTGAAGACCGTCGAGTCGGCGGAGCCCTCCGACCACCCGGAAGCCGAGCTCGTGGCGGCTCAGTTTCGCATGGGTGTGGAGCTGACGAAGCTCCTCGATGAGCGGTGGCCAGAGGAGCGCAAGGAGTTGGTCTTTCTGCCGCACCCATACCTGGGTGAGCTCAACCTGCCCGAGTGGGTGCGGTTCCACTACATCCACTGCCGCCATCACGCGCGGCAGATCGCCCAGCTGATGGACTGGATGGGGAGCGCGACCCACTAGCTAGTCCATACTGCTCCGCGCAAACAGCGGCAGCCCGTCCACGTCGTCCGGGATCGGAAGGCCCGCCAGCCAAGCCAACGTCGGTGCCGCATCCACCGTGCGCACCGGCTGATCCGACACCCCCTGGGGGATTCCCACACCCATGAACAGCAGCGGCACGCGGCGATCGTACTCGTACGGTGAGCCGTGTACCGAAGTGGCGTAGTCTGGCATCGTTCCCTCGGTGAGGCGCACGAAGACGCCGAAGTTCGCTAGGAATCGCCGGTCGCGCGACAGGAGCGGGAACCACAGGGCCCGGTCGGGGCGGTATGAGCGACGGTACAGTGCCACGAATGAGTCCGCGGGCTCTCCCTCCTCCAGCTCCCGCCGCGTCATCGCGTCGGCAACGAAGTCGAATCGTTCTGCTGCCTCGGCGACGCGGTTGGCCAGCGCGTCGGAGTACTCGCTGGGCGGCGAGCCCAGCTCGTGCACGGCCGCGATCAGGTCGTCGATCTCGTCTCGGGACACCCGACGCCCCGGCGTGCCGAGTTCCTCGGCATACTCCGGCGCCGTCGCCACGCCGTGGTCGCCGGAGAGGCCAACCAGGTAGCGGCGGGGTCCCACCTGGTCGTCCAGGAATTCGAAGAACTCGCCGAGGGCGCGATCGATGCGCAGCAAGGCGTCGAGCTGCTCCTGTGAGAATGGGCCGTACTCGTGACCTACGTCGTCCAGCGATGACAGGTTGATGCCGAGATAGTCGGTGCTGCTGCGCCGCCCCAGTGCGAGAGAGCGAACTGCCTCGCGGGCGAGGGTGAGGATCGCCTCGTCGTGCATCGGCTTGGAGATGAACCAGCCGTAGAGCGCTTCGAGGTCCCCGGCGTCCTGCGGTGACACTTCCTCGCGGAAGGCGTGTGGGAAGGTGGTATGGGTGCCATCGGCTTCATAGGGTGCCGCGTCCGGTCGTGCAGCGTCCCGGGCGGTCGCCGGTGTTGTGTTCTCCCATACCCTCTCGTCAAACAGCTGTGGCAGCAGCTCGCTGTTGAACCGATCCACCCAGTCCGGATACGCGTTGCGGTAGTACGACGAGGTGATGAACTGCCCGGCCTCGGGAGACGACCAGTAAGCGTGGCCGCCCGTCTTTCCCGCCAGGGAGTTGGTGGAGTGCGCGCCTTGGCCGATTGCCACGATCCGGGCGTATTCGTCGGCCCGTGCGGTCCAGTCGGCGAGTCCCTCCGCGAGGCGGTTGCGCGGCGAAGCGTTGCGGAGCTCGGGGAAGCCGACGATCTCGCTGGTGCTGTCGTCCACCGCGCTCACCGGCCGCCATTCGCCGTCCACCGACTCGAGCCACGAGTTGTCCACGATGCCGTTGTGGGTCGGGAAGCGTCCCGTGGCCAACGTCGCGTGACCCGGAGATGAGTTCGCGATCCCGTGGTCGTGCCTCGCCTGCGTGAACCGGTGACCGTCGTCGAGCATGCGGCGGAGACCGCCCGTGAGGAAGGGCTCGTACCGCTCCAGCAGGTCGGCCCGGAACTGATCGACGACGATGAGCAGCACCAGAGCCGGTGGCGCCGGGTCCTGGCCGCGGTCGCCCGGAGTGCAGCCGCCGGCCAGGCAGATGGTCAATAACGAGACTCCGAGGACCCGAGGACGTATCACAGCCACCGCACACCTCCACTCGACGCTGGTGAGTCACAGCTCCGCATGTGTGAGAACAACGGCGAAGGCGGTCGCGAGGTTGCTCGCGTGGTCGGTTTGCCGGTTTCTTACACGCAGGCAGCCCGCCGCTGTTGTGGAACTGGGATTACTCCAGCGGTCCCACGCCCTGTGTGCTCACGCCCGGCGTGAGTGCCGCAGCGCGATTACCTAGCGCGGACAGCCTGTCGGCCATCGCCTCGGCAACGCGCGCCGCCTCGTCCCCGGGAGTGATGGCAATGAGGGCGGACCCCGAGCCCGAGATGGTCACCCCGATGGCGCCGGCGCGCTGCCCCGCCTCTACCGCCTCGTCATAGCCCGGGATGAGTTGCTTGCGCAGGGGGACAGCGATCTGGTCGTCCATTCCGAAGGCGATCAGGTCGGCCTCGGCGTTCATGAGGCCCAACACCAGGGCCGCCGCACGCCCAGCCTGGCGGATCGTGGCCTGGCGTGAGATCTGATCGGGGAGGATGCTGCGGGCCGTCTTGGTGTCCAGGGGCATGTCGGGAACGGCAAGCGCCACCCCCAGACGCTGGTTGAAGGCGAGGCGTGCAGGGCGTGGTGCCGCCAGCACGAATCCGCCGTAGGTAGCGGCCCCCGCATTGTCGGGATGTCCCTCGAGCTCGACCGCCTGACGGTAGACGTCGTCCCGATCGAAGCTGTTCTCCCGAATCAGGCCGAGCAGGGCGTGTCCGGCCACCGCTGCCGCGGCCGACGAGCCAAGGCCCCGGGCGACGGGGATGTCCGATTGCACCCGAAGACGCTGTCGCTCCGGGACGTAGTCGTTCACGATCCGCAGCACGATGTCGTCGGCGGGGTCGAGATCCTCGATGGTGCCAAGCCGCTCGGGCGGGCCCTCACCCTCGACTAGGCTCACCTCGAGCCAGAGGTCCAAGGCGAGGCCGAGGCAGTCGAAGCCGGCTCCGAGGTTTGAGGTGCTAGCGGGGACGCGCACGCCGATCATGATTCGCTCACCGTGAGGACGCACGGAAGATAGCGCGCATGAAAAACGGCAGCCAGCAGTTGTGAACTGCCGGCTGCCGCCACGTCTCGTCGTGCTTACTCGTACCTCAGCGCTTCGATCGGATCCAGCAGCGCGGCGCGCCGCGCCGGCCAGATGCCGAAGAACAGGCCCACGCCCGCACTGAACGCCACGGCCAGAACGATCGCCGCGGGGGAGACGAGTGTGTTCCAGTTGGCGAGGACGGAGAGCGCGATGGCGCCGCCGGAGCCCACCAGGATGCCGAGCACGCCGCCCAGCATGCACAGCACCAGTGCCTCGACCAGGAACTGCGACAGAATGTTGCGCCGCGTGGCGCCCAGCGCCTTGCGGATGCCGATCTCGCGCGTCCGCTCGGTGACCGACACCAGCATGATGTTCATGATGCCGATGCCGCCGACTAGAAGGCTCACGGCCGCGATGCCCGCGAGCAGGAAGGTGAACGTCTTCGTGGTCTCCTCGAACGTCGCCAAGAACTCGGCCCGGTTGCGGATGTTGAAATCGTTGTTGGCGCCCGGCCGGATGCCGTGCTCACGCCGCAGCACGCGCTCGATCTCGATCATGGCCAGGTTCACGGAGGTGGGGTCCTCCACCTGAACGGTGATGGAGTTGAGGCGGTCGCTGCCGAAGATGCGGTACTCAGCCGTCTGGACGGGAATCAGGATCTGCTCGTCTGGATTCCACCAGCTCCCCTGCGAGCCCTTCTCCGCGAGCACCCCGATGATCTCGAACGGGATTCCCCGGATGGAAATCTGCTGGCCGAGCATGGCGGCCGGGTTGGCCTCCAACTGATCGGGCACGGCGAAGCCGAGCACGGCGACCCGCTTGCGGGACTCGCCGTCACCCAGCGTGAACATCCGACCGTAGTCGACCGTGTAGTTGTTCGCCGTCACGTACGCGGGGGAGGTGCCGATCACGTTCACGTTGATGTTTTGGTTGACGTACTTGACCTGCTGGCTGCGCCGCATCTCGGGGATGATCGCCTTGAACCCCTCCCCTTCGCGCTTCAGGGCCTCGGAGTCTTCGGTGGTGAGCCTGATGCTGGAGCTGGATACGCCACGGTGCATCTGCTGGCCCGCGTACACCGACAACAGGTCGGTGCCGAGGCTCTCGATCTGTGCCTGCACTGCCTTCTGCGCGCCTGTGCCGAGAGCCACCATCGTGATCACCGCTGCTACGCCGATCACGATGCCCAACGCCGTGAGGAAGGAGCGCAGCTTGTTCGCCCGAATGGCCGCGAACGCGACCTGAAAGATCTCGCCGAATAGCATCAGTTCCTCGACACGCCGGGGAGGCTCCGGCTCTGGATGCGGTTGATGCGTTCCTGCCACTCCTGCTGGCTCGCGATCAGGCTCGCACTGGGGAGGATGAGCACGCTGTCGGCCTCGGTCAGTCCGCTGCGGATCTCGGAGTAATCCAGATCCGTCAGGCCGGTACGCACGGGAACGGGTGTCGGGACGCCATCCTGCATGGTGAACACGATGTAGTTGCCGCCGAACAGGTACTCGTTGCTCTGGCGCGGGCGACGATCGCCGCTCCCGTGCATGGCGCTGCGGAGCTGCTGCAGCACCCGCCGGTCCTCGGCACTCAGCGCCTGGGGGCCACCGCCCTCGCGCATCTTGGTGAACATGGCGCGCACCTGCTCTGCCGTGACGCCCTCGGGGAGTTCGACCTCCTGCCCCTGCATGGTCATTGTCTCGCGCTGCGGGCCGTCGTCGGCCGCCGAGGCCGCGGTGCCGCCGAACGAGCCGCTGCCGCCTTGCTGTTCAGTTGCCGCAGCACGTGCCGCCGCGACGCGCTCGCGCACGGCGTCGGGCTCCAGCCCCAGAACCTGCGCCGCCGAGCTCACGTCGCCGTCGGTGCGCAGCGCCGAGTTGGGTACGGCCAGCACCCCCCGGCGCTCGCCCACGTGCACCTCCACCTCGGCGTTCATCCCCGGCTTGAGGAGGCCGTTCTGGTTGGGAATGCGCACCAGCACGGGGAACATGGTCACGTTCTGCTCCACCAGGGCTTGCGGCTCGATCTTCA
>JBDGYO010000521.1:0-3520 GCA_039584015.1 Gemmatimonadota bacterium
AGAGCCGGTCACTGTGGACGCCACCATGATCGGCGCGTTCGTGGCGGTGGTGGTGATCTGCGCGTTGGCGACCGTCGTGCCTCTCAAAGTGGGGCTCAGGAGGATGGAAGGATTCGAGTTCTAGCCGAACCAGGCCGCTGGCAGTCCTCTCCCGTCGTCTCCCGGTTCTGCTCCCTCAGCGAGCGCCTACCTCTGTGGGAGCTCATCGTGGCACTCGCTGCCATCATCCTGTACGCGCGCACGGTCGGCTTCGGATGGGTATACGACGACCACCTCGACATCGTCAGGAACACCTTCATCTCGTCGCTGCGGCATCTCCCCGAGATACTCTCTACCACTAGCTGGACCGGTGCCGACGGCGAGAGCCATCTCTATCGCCCGTTCGCCCTCCTGACGTACGCTGTGAACTACCAGATCTCCGGCCTCGACGCCTGGAGCTACCACCTATTCAACGTGCTGCTCCACGCCGGCGTGTCGGTGCTGGTCTATCGCGTGGGGCGGCTGTGGGGGCTCTCTGCCATGGCAGCCGGCCTGGGTGGGCTCCTGTTCGCGGTGCACCCGGTACACGTTGAAGCCGCCGCCGCCGTGTTTGGACGCAAGGACGCGCTCGCGGCGCTCTTCACGCTCACGATGGTACTATCGCACCGACACACCATGACCCGAGGGGGATGGTACGCCATCCTCCCCGTGGTGGCCTACGCCTGCGCGATGCTCTCTAAGGAGGTCGGGGTGGTAGGCCTGGCGCTCGTGGCCGCTCACGACTGGCGTCTCGAGTCGGACCACCGCCTGCTCGCAACTCAGCGCGCCGTCGGCCTGTACGTCGCGTACGCGCTGACGTTCCTGGCCTACCTGGCCGTGCGGACCAGCGTCGTGGGGGGATTCGGCGTGGCGGACACGTCGGCTCTGGACAACCCGTTGATGACCGCGACGCTCGGCACGCGCCTGCTGACCGCGGTCCCGGTCGTGCGGTCGGTCCTGGATTGGCGCTTCCTGGCCACGGCGGCCGCCTTCGGGCTGCTGGCGTGGGGATTCACGAAGCCCGCGGTCAGACGCTCGACATTGCCACTCGGCGTGCTGTGGTACGCCATCACGCTCTTCCTCACTTCGAATCTGCTGGTGCTCGTGGGGACGATCTTCGCAGAGCGACTGCTCTACCTGCCGAGTGTCGCGTTCTGCCTGCTGGTGGGCGCCGCGCTGGTATGGGTGGGTCGCCGACAGCGAGCGGGTGCCGTGGCGGTCACGGTAGCCCTCGTCGCCGCGTTTGCCGTACAGACGCTGCGCTATGCGAACGCGTGGCGGGCCGACATCCCGTTGTTCCGCTGGGCGGTGGCGAGCGTGCCTCGTTCCGCCAAGGCGCATCACAAGCTGGGAGAGGAACTGCTGCGGGCCGGATACCTGGGCGAAGGGGTGCGCGAGGTGCGCCTGGCGTTGGCCATCGCACCTGAGAATCTCTACGCCGCGGAGACGCTGGAGGTGGGCCGGCGGCTCATCACCGATCGCTACCTGCCCACAGCGGGGGGGAACCAGCAGGCCGTCGAGCCCCCAGCCGACCCCGATGAGCTGCACGTGCTGGGGCAACTCAGCCGGGAGCGCGGCGCTTTCTCGGAGGCTGAGCGGTTCTGGGAGACGGCCCTCTCGACCGATTCCACCCACGCGGAGAGCCTGGCGGACCTCGGTCTGCTCTATCTGTCCCGCGCCGACACGGCGCGTGCGGTCCGGGTGCTCGAACGAGGGACCGCACAACAGCCTCCGGTTCCCGGCGCCTGGTTCATCCTGGGGCGCATCCATCTCGCCCGTGGAGAACGCCGCGAGGCCGAACTGGCGCTCCGCCGATTCCTGACGGCTGCGGGCTCACGATACCCACGCGAGGTCGAGTGGGCGCTGAGCGTGCTTGCGACGCTGGGCAGCCCACAATGAGCTGACACCGCATGCGGCACCGCTGGAGCGGGCAGGCGCACCAACGCCCGGCAAGGAGTTGCCGGGCGTTGTCGTTTGCGAGGTAGTTGGTCGCCCAGTGGTGGGGCCAGCGGCGCTCTGCCGGTCGGTTCAAGTCCTTCCACGCCGATGGTTCACCACTGGGCGGAGTGGCACGGGGCTCCTAATCGATGACGTAGGGAATGCCCCAGATGTTGGCGTTGTAGTCGTCACCGTCCGAGGTGGCAAAGGTGCCGGCGTCGATGGCATCAACGGCGATCCGTTCACGCCCGCGGTGACGCACCACCCAGCTCCGCGTCCAGTAGGTATCGGTATCGGTCACGACCCGCTCCATAGGGAGCCGGAGCCACATCCGCATCTCCAGGCTCGCGTGGAACAGGTGGAGATAGACGAAGGTCGGCGGTGTATGACCCGCCTCGGAGCTGTTGTCCACCCACACCTTCACCGTGACCTGTTGCTCGGCCTGCAGGTGTGGCACGCGGCCGTCGACTTCGAACAGCTGGCTGGGATCCTCGACCTCGAGGAACAGCTCTTCGTTCACCCATACCTCGAGACGCGCGATGTCCACCGTCTGCTGGGAGGGGTCGGTCAGCACCACTTCCGCCGGTGACACGGCCACGAGCCGCCAGCGCCGGCCGGTATCCTCGGCCCTCGCCGCATCGTTGCGCTGGAACCGGGCATGCTGCACCAGTGTCTGGTTCAACGGCTTGCTCGAGGGGTTGAACTGATCGTCCGGGGTGATGTCGAGCAGGAACTCACCCTCGAAGACGAGCTCCTTCGTGACCAGCGCCGTGCCGGCCTCGGTATCCACGTCGATCGTGATCACCCGGTAGCAGTTGGAGAATCTCCTCGCGATCCTCGTCCGAGGCATTCCCCAGGCCGGAAAAGTCGGAGCAGGCCGTCAAGGCAAAGGCACCAAGCGTGACGGCCGTGATGAGGTAGCGGTTCATTGGATCCCTCCCAGGTTCGTGCCTAGTTTATCGCTTCCGAGAGGGGAGACGCAGCGACATTAGGGGGTGTTAAGCACGTGATGGAGATCACACTGCTGGGAAGGGCCCTTCCGGGGCGGAAACGGCTGCCGTACGGGGTTCGGATCGTGACCGAGCACCAGGGCGGCTGGGCACCCGGGGTGCCTCAATCGGTTCCGGGCGGCCGCTCCCTGGATTGGACGAAGCCGTACACGCTGATCCTATCCGGCCCGGACTGGTTGGTCACAAAGATCAGGTGCTGCAGCTCGAACTGCGGGTGCACGTACTGCCTGAAATAATCGAGGTGCGCGTAGTCCACGATCACCTTGGCCGGAAGCGACATATATCCAGGACCCCGGTAGGGGCCGCCAAAAAAGGTGAGAAGCTGCCCCTCGCGGTCGAAGATCTGGACGTTCTCGAACCGCGCGTCCACGACGTAGACTCGCCCTTCCTCGTCCACGGCCAGTCCTTTAGGGAGGGCGAATTGCCCGAAGCCGACCCCACGGCCGCCGATGGTCCGGAGGTGGTGGCCCTCGGTTGAATACACCTCCACCTTCGCCCCCAGCTGGTCACTGACGTACACCTCGTCTCGCCACACATAGAGGTTCGCGGGCCTG